>PLXO01000077.1 GCA_003151425.1 Acetobacteraceae bacterium | reverse complement strand
CAGCTTCCTGGCGCACCAGTTCTCATTTTGGCCGGGATGGGTATCCTCACCGCCATGGCCGTGAAACGCAACGACCCCCGCTTGCAGGTCACGAAACCCCATTGTCCCCGTCTCTGTGGTTTCCATGCCGTTGTCTTCGCCATCACCCCGCCCGCGTCGAAGCGGTTGATGCTGTCGATCGGATCATTGGTGACGAGATCATTGGTGACAAGATCAGGCGGCGGGTCGGGGCGCTATTGCGATGATTGCGCGATCGTGGGGCGCCCGTATTGATCATCCAGCCGCTCGATATCGTCCTCGGACAGCAACGACCCGGTCTGCACCTCGATAAACACCACGTCGTGCGTGCCCTGATTGTCCACCCTATGGGTCTCGCCCGGTGCAATGCGCGCCGCCTCGCCGTTCGCCAGCGTGAACACGGCATCGCCGCGGGTCACCAGCGCGACCCCCGCCACCACCACCCATTGCTCGGCACGGTGACGATGGCGCTGCAACGACAGACGCTGTCCCGGCCGCACCGTGATACGCTTCACCACAAAACCCGCGCCGACATCGATGACCATCCACTCGCCCCACGGGCGGGCGTCGCGTTGCCCGACCGCGTAAGGCTGTGCTGCGTCCGGCATGATCGATCCCTCCTCCACCGAGATTGACGGATAGATCGTTTTGGAATATCGGTGCGAGCAAGTCAAAACGATTTGGAACGTCCAGTCCAGGTGTCCCTGCGCGCTATCGCCAAGCGGCTCGACCTGTCGGTCACCACCGTCTCGCGTGCCCTCGGCGGCTTCCCCGAGGTCGCCGCCGCCACAAGCGCGCGCGTGCGCGCCGAAGCCGAGCGCATCGACTACCGCCCCAACCAGCTCGCCCGCCGACTGCGCCACGGCCGCAGCGAGGCAATCGGCCTCGTGCTGCCCGCCGAGGTGGGGCAGTTCGACGATCCGTTCTTCCTGCGCCTGCTCGCCGCGGTCGGACCGGCGTTGCAGCGCGCCGGGCTGGACCTGCTGGTAATGACCGCGCGTCCCGGCGCCGAAGAGCTGCGCGCCTACCGGCACCTGATCGAAGGCCGCCGCGTCGACGGCATGTTGCTGGCGCGCACGCGGCGCGACGACCCACGCATCCGCTACCTGCTGGATCGCGGTGCCGTCTTCGTCGCGCACGGCCGCTGCGAGGACAAGCGGCCGTACGCCTTCGTCGACATCGACGGCGCCGCCGCCTGCCGGATGGCAACGGAACGACTGATCGGATTCGGGCATCGCCGCATCGGCCTGATCAACGCCGCGCCGCACTACATGTTCGCGCACCATCGCGAACAGGGCTGGCGCGCGGCACTGGCCGCCGCCGACCTGCCGCGCGGGCCGATCCGCCACGCCGAGCCGTCGGAAGAAGCCGGTTTCACCCTGATGCGTGCCCTGCTGGCCGAGCGCGTGCCGCCCACCGCGGTGGTCTGCGCCACCGATCGGCTGGCGGTCGGCGCGCTGCACGCCGTCTCGCTCGCCGGGCTGCGCGCCGGGCGCGACATTTCGCTGATCGGCTATGACGATTTGCCGATGGCAGGCTGCACCGATCCGCCGCTGACCACGATCGAGCAGCCGGTTGCCCGCGCCGGCGCGCGCCTGGTGGCGATGCTGGTGGCGCTGCTCGGCGGCGCCGCGCCGGCGACGCTGCGGGAGATCTGGCCGGCGCGACTGATCCCGCGCGCCTCCGACGGCCCGGCGCCGACGCATGTCGGGCAAGAAACGAAACCACCAAGCCCCGTCTCGCAAGGGACGAAAACACCAAGCCACGTCCCGAAAGGGACGAAAACACCAAGCCACGTCCCGGGAGGACGACATGACGCCACGCATCCTCGCCGCGCTTAGCGCGCTGCTGTTCGCCGTGCCGTTTGCGCCGCGCCTGGCGGCCGCGGACACCGTCTTCATGTCGACGCAACTGCGCCCGATCGAGGAAGCGCAGAAGATGCGTGACGTGATCCTGAAGGATTACCCAGGCAAGGCCACCTATGTGCCACAGGAACCGGCGCAGCTACCGGTGCGCATCCAGGCCGAGCAACAGGGCGGCACCCACACGATCAGCCTGATCGGCGCGCTGCATGGCGAACTGGGATCGCTGCTGACGCTGAACGGGATCGTTCCGCTGGACGATCTGGCGGCGAAGCTGAAGGATCGCGGCATTCCCGCCGGCCTGCTGACGCTGGGCAAGCTCGGCACCGCGCACCAGATGTACATCCCCTGGATGCAGGCGACCTATTTCATGGTCGCCAACAAGCAGGCTCTGCCGTACCTGCCGCAGGGCGCCGACATCAACCGGCTGAGCTATGAGCAGCTCGCCGACTGGGCGGCAGCGATCCAGGCGAAGACCGGCAAGCGCGTGCTGGGCTTTCCCGCCGGCCCGACCGGTCTGATGCACCGGTTCATCGAGGGGTTCCTGTATCCCTCCTACACCGGTGGCCTGGTGACCACTTTCCAGGCTCCGGCAGCGGAGGCGATGTGGGGCAGGTTCGCCGCATTGTGGAAGAGCGTGAACCCGAACTCGACCAACTATAATTTCATGCAGGAGCCGCTACTGTCGGGCGATGTCTGGATCGCCTTCGACCATGTCGCGCGGGTGCTGGATGCGTTGCGCCAGAAGCCGGACGAGTTCGTTACGTTTCCCGCGCCCGCCGGGCCGATGGGGCGCAGCTACCTGCCGGTGGTCGCGGGCCTTGCCATCGCCAAGGACGCGCCCGATCCGCAAGGCGCCGCGGCGCTGATCGCGTATCTGACCCAGCCCGCGACGCAGCTTGCGACCGCGCGCGCCGTGGGCTTCTTCCCGGTGGTGCAGGCGGAGCTGCCGGCGGACCTCGATCCCGGCGTGAAGCTGGCCGCCGCCGCGGTCGCGCGGACCGAAGGCGCGCGTGATGCCACGCCGGCGCTGCTGCCGGTTGGCCTCGGAACGCATGGCGGCGAGTTCGACAAGGTGATGCTCGACACCTTCCAGCTCATCGTGTTGCGCGGCGTGAAACCGCAGGACGCGCTGGCGCGCGAGGCACCGATCCTGCAAAAGATCATGACGGAGACTGGCGCGCCGTGCTGGGCCCCTGATCCGCCATCCACCGGCGCGTGCCAGGTGAAGTAGCCGGGTGCGGTAGGTGGCGTCGCCGATCGCCATGCGTCGCGGCGTGGTCACACCCTATCTGCTGATTGCACCGGCGACGGCGTTTCTTGGCGTGCTGTTCGCGGTGCCGCTGGCGCAGACCGTCGCGCTGGCGTTCCGCGCCAACGGATCGTTCTCGTTCGGCAACTTTTCCCGCATGGCGGGTGACCTTAACTTCAGCGATGCCGTCACCAACACGTTCGAGGTGGTGCTGCTGGCGGTGCCACTGCAGCTTGTTCTGGCGCTGGGCATGGCGGTGATGCTGCGCCATGTCCGACACGGGCGCGACATCGTGCTGTGGATCTGGTCGATCCCGCTCGGCATCTCCGACCTGGCGGCGGGCCTGGTGTGGCTGGCGATCCTGAACGACCGGGGCTATCTTAACACGCTGCTGTTTCACTTTGGCATCATCGACGCGCCGCGAAGCTGGCTGACCTACGAGACACCGACCGCGCTGCTGATCGCCATCGTGGTGGCCGAGTTGTGGCGCGCCACCGCGATCGTTCTGGTGATCGTCGCCGCCGGCGTGCAGCTTGTGCCGAAGGAATACGGCGAAGCGGCGGAGGTGTTTGGCGCGACGCCCTGGCAGCGCTTCGTGCGGATCACGCTGCCGCTGCTGCGGCCATCGATCCAGACCGCGCTGATCCTGCGCACCGTGCTGGCGTTCGAGATGTTTGCGACGGTGATGACGCTGGGTGGGCGGAACTTCCCGGTGCTGATGAGCGAGGCGTTCAACTGGCAGTATTTCCAGCAGGACTACGGCGTCGCCGCGGCGTATGCGGTGGTGGTGATGGCGGTCTCGCTGGCTGCCACGCTGGTGTATCTGCGCGTGCTGCGCACCCCGGCGGCGCAACTGCCATGATGCAACCGACATGAGCCGGACATGACGCAACCGAATTTACCTGGCCGACTTGACGCAACCGATATGACCCAACCGACATGACACTTCGCCGCGGCGTTTTCCTGGCCGGCGTCGCGACATTGTGCGGCTGGACGCTGGTGCCGATCTATCTGATCGCGCTGGGCGCGCTCGGCGGCGAGGCGGTGGTGAACGCCTGGCCGAAACCCGCCTGGCCTGCATCCCTGTCGGCCGCCACGCTGCAGGCGTTCCTGAATATCAGCGGCGTCTGGTGGAGCATGCTGTACAGCGTGGAGGCCGCGTGCCTTTGCATGGTGGTCTCCATCGCACTCGGCGCGCCGGCGGGGTACGCGCTGGCACGCTACCGGTTCCGAGGTGCCACGATGTTCCGGCTGTTCGTGCTGCTCACGCGCGCCTTCCCGGTGGCGATCCTGGCGTTGCCGCTGACCGTGGGTTTCATCCGTCTCGGGCTGTACGACACGCCGATCGGCGTCGGGCTGATGCACAGCGTGCTGGCCATGCCGTTCGCGGTGCTGATCTCCGCCAGCCTGTTCCAGGCGATCCCGCGCGAACTTGAAGAAGCCGCCTGGGTGTTTGGTTGTTCCGGTCCCGTCGCGTTCCTGCGCGTGGTGGTGCCGCTGGCGCTGCCCGGCCTCGCCGCGGCAGCGATCTTTGCGTTCGTGATCTCGTGGAACGAGGTGTTCGCCGCGTCGGTGCTGACGGTGCGCCACAAGACGCTGACCGCATACTTGCTATCGGTGCTGTCGGAAAGCCCGCTGCACGTGCAGTTCGCCGGCGGGTTCCTGCTGATCCTGCCCTCGGTGCTGTTCATCTTCCTGGTGCGCCGGCAGTTGTTCAGCCTGTGGGGCATCGCCGGGCGATGAGGAGAGTGGGACGGTGAAAAGATCGGGGCGATGAGGAGGGCCTGAGATGGCGGACATCGTCATCGAAGCGGTACACAAGGACTTTGGCGCGGTGACGGCGCTGGAGCGGCTCGATCTGCGCGTCGCCGACGGCGAGTTCCTGGCGCTGCTGGGCCCCTCGGGCTGCGGCAAGACCACGCTGCTGCGCATCATCGCCGGGCTGGAAACGCAGACCGCGGGTCGCGTTCTGATCGGCGGGCGCGACGTTTCGGCATTGCCGCCGCGTAAGCGTGGGCTGGCGATGGTGTTCCAGAACTACGCCGTGTTCCCGCACATGACGGTGCGCGCCAATGTCGACTTCGGCCTGCGCATGACCGGCGCCGATGCGGCGCGGATCGAGCGCCAGGTGGGGCGCGTGGCGGCGCTGCTGCACATCGAGCCGTACCTGGATCGGTATCCGGCGCAGCTTTCCGGTGGGCAGCGCCAGCGCGTGGCGGTGGCGCGCGCGCTGGCGGTGGAACCCTCGGTGCTGTTGATGGACGAGCCGCTGTCAAACCTGGACGCGCTGCTGCGCCTGGAGATGCGCGCCGAGCTGAAATCGGTGCTGCGCGAGGCCGGCACCACAACGATCTACGTCACGCACGACCAGACCGAGGCGATGGGACTGGCCGACCGCATCGCCGTGCTATACGCCGGCCGCATCGTGCAGATCGATCCGCCAGCGGACTTGTACCGCTATCCGCGCAGTATGTTCGTGGGCGGCTTCGTCGGCAGCCCGCCGATGAACTTCCTGCGTCTGACGCTGGCCGACGGCGTCGTGCGGCTGGGCGGGTTGCGCCTGACACCGCCTGCCGGCGCACCCGAGGCCGTCATGCTGGGTATCCGCGCGGAAGACCTTGACCCCGCCGGTGCCGATGACGGCTTCGCTTTCGAGGTGCGGATCAGCGAACCGATGGGCTCGCACACGCTGGTGACCGGGCAGACGGAGGGTCAGCCGATGCGGGTGATCGTCGACGCGGCCGCGCGCCCCGCGCCCGGGGCGGTGCTGCATCTGGCGCCGCGAGCGGGGCACATCGCGTGGATGGATGCCGCCACCGGCACCGCGCTGGAGACCGCCGCATGAGCAACGAAGTGGACGCCGGCCGCACAAGCGGCAAAGCCGAAGCCGGCCGCATGAGCAACGAAGCGAGGCTCGCCGAATGAGCAACGACGCAGAGGCATGCCGCGTGAGCGGCGAAGCGGAAACCCGCCGCATGAACGTCGAACAGGCCCGCGCGATCCTGCTTGCCAACGACCGCGGCGGCTACTGCGTGCCGACGGCGCGGCTGTATCCGTTTCAATGGAACTGGGATTCCGCCTTTGTCGCGATGGGCTGGGGCACGTTCGACGAGGCGCGGGCATGGCAGGAGATCACCTCGCTGCTGAAGGGGCAGTGGGAGGACGGGCTGATCCCGCAGATCGTGTTTCACGCGCCGTCCGATGATTACTTCCCCGGACCGGATGTGTGGGGCGTTAGGCGCACGCCGGCGACCTCGGGGATTACCCAGCCGCCGGTGCTGGCAACCGCGGTGCGGCATTTGTGGGACACCGGGCGCGATCGTGCGCTGGCCGAGGCGAACGCGGCCTCGATTTATCCTGCGCTGGTGCGCAACCATCGCTGGTGGCAGGCGGCGCGCGATCCGGAGCGGCGCGGCCTGGTGGCGACGCTGCATCCGTGGGAGACCGGGATGGACAACTCGCCGGCCTGGGACGCAGCCCTGGCGCGGGTGCCAATGGACACGGTGACGCCAATTCGCCGGCGCGATACCGCGCATGTGGACGCGGCGATGCGCCCTCGCGGCGAGGAGTACCAGCGATTCATTCACCTCGTTGATGTGTACCGTGATGCGGGCTGGGATCCGGCGCGCATGCTGGCTGCTTCGCCGTTCCGGGTCGCGGATGTTGCCACCAATGCAATCCTGTTGCGCGCCGAGCAGGACCTGTTGGCGATGGCCGGGCGTTTTGGCACGGATACGGAACGGGCCGAGATCGAGGAACGCGTCGCGCGCCTGCATACCGCGCTGGAGCGGCTTTGGCACGACGGGCTGGGGCTGTATGCGAGCATGGACCTTATGACTCACGAGATCATTTCGGTCGGCACCTCGGGCGGGTTCCTGCCGTTGTTCGCAGGACATGCGCGGGACCGCGCCGCGACATTGGCGGCAACGCTGGCGCGCTGGGCCGCACGGGTTAGCCGGGTAGTGCCCTCCACCGATCCGGGCTTTACGGGGTTTGAGCCGAAGCGTTACTGGCGCGGACCGATCTGGGCAGTGGTAAACTGGATGATAGCTGACGGGTTCCGTGCGACGGGCGATGCGGCGACGGCCGATCGGATCCGGGGCGATACCGTGGCGCTGATCGAGGCGGCAGGACCCAGCGAGTATTTCGATCCCGTTACGGGGGAGGGTATCGGGGGTGCGGATTTCTCCTGGACCGCGTCGATATTTCTGCTTTGGGTAAGGTAACGGGGCGGGGCGGTGAGTGGCGGGATGGCTGTCGATGCTTTAGAGCATTTTCACTCTGACTGGAATCGCCGGCTCCACCTGTCATTGCGAGGAGCGTAGCGACGAAGCAATCCCCTGCGTCGGGGCGGGAGATTGCTTCGTCGCTGCGCTCCTCGCAATGACAGGTGGTGTCTCCAGTCAGGCCGAAGATGCTCTAGCACGTTGGTCGTCAGCGGAATCGTTGCGCGACGCGTACACCTCTCCCGCTCTTCGCGGGAGAGGTGTACGCGGGGGTGCGGTCAACCTCGCGCGACGGTCCTGCGCATCATCAGGATCAGCAGCAGCGGCAGCACCACGACAAAGGCCATCATGTGGAAGTCGTTGTTGTAGGCGATGATCTGCGATTGGCGCGTAATTTCCTGATTGAGCAGCGCCGCGCTCCGGCTGACCAGCGGATCATAAAGCTGCGCCGCCGCGCCGGTGTGTTGCAGCAGCCGGTTGAACGGCGTGATGCCGGCGGCAATGTCGGCATGCATCGATTGCGCGCTGCGCTCCAGCGTGAACGAGGTCACCGAGATGCCGATCGCCGAGCCGATGTTGCGCGCCAGTGCCTGCAATGCCGTCGCGTCGCCGCGCTGGTTGGACGGCAGCGTGCTGAAGGCGATCACCGCCAGCGGGTTGAACACCAGGCCGATGGAGAAACCCTGGATGATCAGCGTAACGATCATCTGCGCCTCGGTCACATCGGGCGTCCAGGAGCTCATGGCATGCAGCGCCCAGCCGAGGACCAGCAGGCCCGCCGCCATGATCTTGCGCTGGTCGATCCATTTGGACAGCCGTGCGGCGAGGAACATCGAGGCAATCGTGCCGAAGCTGCGCGGCGAGAGCGACAGGCCGGCGGTGTAGACCGGGTAGCCCGCCAGATTCTGCAGATAGGGCGCCAGCAGGGCCGAGGTCGCCAGCATCACCATGGACACACAGACAATCATGACGAAGGATGCGACGAAGTTCCGATCCCGGAACAGAGACGGCGGCAGGAACGGCTTCTCGGCGGTGAACATGTGCACCAGGAACAGGTAGAAGCCAAGTCCGGCCAGCACCGCCTCGATCATGATCTCGCGCGAGGAGAACCAGTCCTGCACCTGGCCACGGTCCAGCACCAACTGCAGCGCGCCAAGCGCCAGCGCCAGCATGCCGAAGCCGGACCAGGAGAATTTCAGTCCGGACTTCGGCCCGGTGTTCGGCATGAACAGCAGCAAGCCGACGATGGCGAGGATGCCGAACGGCAGGTTGACGTAGAAAACGTAGCGCCAGCTGTACCAATCGGTCAGGTAGCCGCCGACCGTCGGGCCCATCAGCGGGCCCATCGTTACGCCGGAGCTGAAGATCGCCATCGCCTGGGCGCGGCGGGAATAGGGATAGATGTCCAGCATCGTCGCCTGCGCCAGCGGCACCAGTGCCGCGCCGCACATGCCCTGGAGCAGGCGGAAAATCACGATCTGCTGTAGGCTCTGCGCCGCGCCGCACATCATGGAGGTAACGGTGAACCCGGCCAGGCAGACGATGTAGAGCTTCTTGCGGCCGAAGCGCACCGCCATCCAGCCGACCGGCGCCGTCATGATCGCGGCGGCGATGACGTAGGACGTGAGCACCCAGGTGATCTCGTCGGCCGAGGCCGACATGCTGCCCTGCATGTACGGGAGCGCCACGTTGGCGATGGTGGAATCGAGCGCCTGCATCAGCGTCGCCAGCATGACGCAACCGGTGATCAGCGCGCGGTGCGCCACCTTGGGTTCAGTGCCGGACGTCGCCATCCCTGGTCTTCTCGCAGCCTGGGCGTGATTTTGGCGTGTCCCGGGGCGGGGCGCCAGGGGCGGGGAGCGAGTCGGGGCGTTCGACCCGCGGCAAGAAAGAACCAATGCGGAACATGCGGAGGAAGAAGATCGGCGCTTCGCTCGATGCGCCCGTGTTGATTCGCCGCGCGCTCCGCGTGCTCTGCGGTCGACCTTGGAGCGCGGGCGCCGTCTCAAACGCTGCCGAATCACCCAATCGTTAGTGCTGCCGGATCAACCAATCGTTGCAATCCAGCGCAATTTGCGGCTTACTGGGCGCGAGCGGCCGGCCGGAAAATCCGGTGCGGCTGTCTGCTCGGATGGCGATTTGATCGTGCGCCAGACCCGCTTGACGCTGCGTAAGGCCGTGATCGGCACGCCAAACTCGATGGGACAACGGAAGGAGACGCGCTTATGGCCGAAAAGAAGGGGGCACCAGCAAGCGACACCCTCATGTCGCCCGCCGAGATGAAGCCGCTGCTGATGCTGTCGAAGCGCCACCCGGTCAGCGCGGTCATCGGCATGACCAAGGACCACGAGGGCTTGATCCTGCTGAACCGGCGGCTCAAGCCGAAGAAGCTGCTGGCAATTCTCAAGGCGGACGCGCGCAAGGCGAAGATCGACCTCGAGATCACATCATTGCGATTTGGCAAGGCGGAGGTCGACACCGACGTCGATTCCGGGCTGGTCAAGTTCACCGTCAACAAGGACCCGCCGGGCTCACTGCGGCTGAAGCTGCTGGAACTGGTCAAGCGCGTGCCGCTCGCGAAGGTCGAGATCGACGTCGACACGAAGATCGAGGATGCGCCGGAAGACGATGAGGACAACGACGCCGACGCACCGCATGACACCCTTGACCTGCATGCCGCCGGGGAGGCTGCGGGCGCATCGGTCATCAGTGGCGCGCAGACACCGGCCGCGGGCGCGGCGCCGACCGTGCCGCCACCGCCGGACGGCGTGCTGGAGCGCAAGGGTGATCGCGGGCTCTACTGGGAACCCAACCCGGCACCTGCCACCTGGGGTAATGCCGGCGGGCCGGCCGTCCCGTCCGACTGGATCGCCGGATTCTTCGCCTATTACAATCTCGCGCCGCCGCCCGATCCCAATCCGGAGGCGAAACAGGACTGCACGTTCAACCAGGCGCCGAGCGCGCTGGCGGACGTGCTCGACACGCTCGATCAGCAGGCGACGCTGGCCGGCTACACGGCAAGCCGCAGCACGGCGCAGGCGGCGGCTCAGAAGCTGCTGGCCGATCGTGCCGGCGGTCGGAACGCAGGTGCCGCGATGGCAAAGGGCAATCCCGGCGCGGCCGAGGTCGCGGCGCTGGCAAAGCTTGACACCGCGGCGCTGCTCGATGCGCTGGAGGCGCTGCGCAAGGGCCGCAAGCTCGATGCGCTCGCGGAATTGGCGACCGATCACCGGGTGCTGGCGGCGATCCTGACGGTGCAGCGCCGCCTCGGCGGCAAGTGGAAGGGGCTGGTGCACTCGCTGTCGGAGGACGACCAGAAGGCGCTGCGGGGGCACGTCTTCCAGGGGCTGATCGCCGGCGATGTCGGCGACAACACGAAGCTGGTCAAGGCGGGCGGCGGCGGCAGTTACGCTGCGCCGGATGTCGCCGACGCGGCGTGGGTCAAGGGATACCTGGAATTCTACGACCTGCGCGCCGATCCGTTCGACAAGGGGATGCACGAAACCTGCCTGTTCAACGGGCACACGCAGAACATGTCCGAGGTGCTCGATACGGCCGTGGAACAGGCTGCGCTGGACGGCCACATGATCGATCGCGGCCTGGTGAGCAAGTTCGCGGTGCCGATGGTCTCGCCGCCCTCGGTGCCGACGCCCGGGGGTTCGAGCCATCGGATCACCTACTATCTTGGCATCGGGGTGATTCCCTGGACCGGGCACGTGGACCTTAAGACCGGGCAGACGAGCCACGACTCGCCGGGCGAGCAGTTGAGCGCGCAGGTCACGCTGGAACTGCATCCGGAGAACGGGTCGGGACCGGAACTTTCACTGCTGGCGCAGGTCACCGGTTTCGACGACCCCGAAAAGGGCCCCTGGAAGGTGCAGAACTACATTGCCGGGTTCCAGGCGGCCTGGGTGAAGTCGTGGTTCGACGGGGCACTGCAGCTCGCGCCGATGGTGCAGGTGCTGGGCGGGGCGATGCGGGCGCAACAGGCCAAGGACGGGTCGCTGAAGATGGTGTCGGCCGGCCAGGTGATGGTCGGCGCGCAACTGGCCTATCAGTTTGAGATCCCTCACACCAAGTTGAAGATGCAGATCGGCGTGCAGGCCGGCGCGTCGGTCACCGATGCGAGCGGCGCGAACCCGACGTTGGATGGGCCGATCACCATCGTCGGGCAGGTGTCGTTCTAAGCGCTGTCGGCTTCGCCGGAAACGCGTGCTAGAGCAGTTTCACGCTGACTGGTAACGCCACCTGTCAATGGGAGGAGCGCAGCGTCGAAGCAATCTCGTGCCCCCGACGCGGGGGATTGCTTCGTCGCTACGCTCCTCGCAATGACCGCGGAGGCTGGCGATTCCAGCTCTGCGTGAACGCGCTCTAGCCATCCCAGACGCTGCTGGGCATCGGCAGGTGGGTGAATGCGTCGTCGCCTAGCGGGTGGTCCGGCTCGATGCCGGCCGTGCGCAGCAGCATCATCCATTGCCGCACGTGCTGGCCGGAATGCCAGGTGGTGCGTTCCAGATACTCGTGCAGAAGCTGTGGGCCGTAATAGGTCTGCACCGTTTCGCGACCGGATTTGTTCGGCTTGGCGTCCCACCACGCGACAAGGCGGTGGCGCACGTTGTCGCCATAGGCAACGATCTCGGCGGTGCGCTGCATCGCCTCGGGCGGCGGCGCGACAAGGCTGTCATAGGCGAGCGTGGCGCCGGCAGCGACCTCGAGGAACGCCTCGGGGATGCGGAAGATGTGGTGGCCGAGGACGCGGTAGCTGCGCGGACGGTTCGGCACCTCGGTGGCCAGGCGGTCGTTCGGCATCTGCGGAATGAATCGCTCGGCCGCCGTCAGGAACAGCTCCAGCCGGGCGATCAATTGCGCGGGCGACAGGACCGGGCCGGTTGCCTCGTTGAGGCCGAGGAACTTCACCACGTGGCCGATGTTCTGCGCGAAGACGAAATCGCCGCCACGCGACAGCACCGGCACGGACCGCGCGCCTAGTCGACGCAGCTCGGTCAGCCCGGCGGCGTTCTCCAGCACATTTATCGATTCGAACTCGATCTCACGGACCGACAGAAACTCTTTGAGTTTCAGACAGCTTGTTCATCCAGGCTGCCAGAACACCTTCAACTGCTGCGCGTCCATCGTCACCGCTCCTGCATTGCTTGGGGGCGACTATGCCTGGGTCGGCGGGAAGGTCAATCGCCCGGCTGCGTGCCGACCCTTGCCCGATGCGTTGGTCGGCTTCGTGGGCCAGTGCGACGTTGCCATCTCCGCCAGGTTTCCGTCGGCGGTGGGGTCACTGCTTCTGCCCGTGCCGCTCCATGATCGGGGCGAGCAGCCCACCTCCGCCGTTCATTGCCAGATTGCCGCCATCCATCGGAATGATCGCGCCGGTGATCCAGTCGGCCGCGTCCGACGCCAGCAGTACCGACAGGCCCTTGATGTCGTCGGGCTGGCCGAAGCGTCCGGCTGGGATGCCGCGCAGGAAGGTGTCGCGCAGCCATGGATCGGCCTCCATGCGCGGGCCCAGACCATTGGCGCCCAGTACCTGGGCCGGAACGATACAGTTCACACGCACGCCTCGCCCGGCCCATTCGGTGCTCAGCTCGCGAGTCATCTGAATCACGGCCGCCATTGCCATGCCGTAGACCGATTGCGCACGCCCGAGTGACGACACGCCCGCGATCGAGCCGATGCTCATGATGCTGCCCTTGCCCTGCGCCAGCATCCGCCGGCCCGCAAGCTGGCAGGTGTAGTAACGGCTGATCACCAAGTTGTGGAACGTGGTGCGGATATCGGCCAGCGCCATGTCCTCGGCGGCTCCGGCCTTGGCCTCGCCGGCCACGTTGCCCAGGATGTCCACCCGGCCGAATTCGCGGTCCACGGTGGCGAACACCTGGTCGATATGGTCGGTGGCGGTCACGTCACCGGCGATCGGCAGTGCCTTGCGGCCGAGCTGGCGGATGGTGTGCGCGGTTGTCTCGATGCCAGCCGCATTGCGGTCAAGCAGCACAAGGTCGGCGCCGGCCTCGGCGAGCGCCATCGCCATGGCGCGGCCCATGCCTTGCGCGCTTCCGGTAACGATGGCGATCCGGCCGGCCAGGTCGAACAGGTTGGTCATGGATCCATTGGGGGCGATCGGATTGACATGCGACTCTGCCAGCGAGATGCCCGCTCGTCAAACGTGGTCGTTATATATGTGATACGGTCGATGTGCCGCTGGCGCTGGTGTCGTGTATCGTCATGCAAGTCGGTTGGACGTCCGAGGGCCAATGCAAAGGTGACTACGACGTCTGCATGAGAGGTTGCTGACTATGCGAGGACCTGCGCAGGTGAGCAATCGCATTTGGCGTGATACGTCGGCTCGGGGCCGCGGATGCGAATCGTCGGTTGATCGAAAATCCAGTAAGCAAGAATTAACACGGAGTACACGGAGAAGCAGATTAAGCCACGGAATACACGGAAAGAAAATTATAGCGCTTCGCGCAAGGCCCTTGTCTGGCTTTGCGCGAAGCGCCATCGCTTCCTTTCCGTGCAATCCGTGGCTTAAATCTGCCTTTCCGTGTACTCCGTGTTAATTGTTGCTTCGTTGTTAAGCCAAGCCGCCCCCACGGCGCCGATCACGCTTCCCTTGGCGCGGCCGATTGATTTCGCCGACTGAGGGGTTACGCTCGTGCCCGCCGGAAAGTGCCGCCAGGCCTTTCCAACCACATTTGCAACGGCACCCACGGAAATGCCGTCTCGCTCTTGCCTGAGGAGGTTGCGATGTCGGAACCCGAACGCATCGATCGGCGCCGCGCTGCACTGATCGCCTACGACGTCTGCCGGCGCGCGCTGGCTCCGTCGGATCCCGCGCGGAGGGCTGCGATGCGCCCCGTGCTCGATGCGTGGGTGCAGATGATCGCGGCCGCGCGCGCGGCAGGCGTGCCGGTGATCTACACGACGCCGGTCAGCCGCGCCGACGGCGCCGACGTCGTCATGCTGCCGACCGACCTGTCAGCGGAGACCGGCGTGCCGTCACTCACCAATGCTGTCGAGGGCACGGCAGAGGCGGGCTTCCCCGACGAGATCGCGCCGCGGGCCGAGGATTACGTTTTCCTCAAGCGCCGGCCGAGCGCGTTTTATGGGACGGGCGTTGGCGAGTCGCTGCACATGCTGCGGCGCGACACCATCATCATCGGCGGCGGCGCCACCAACGCGGCGTCGAGACGAGCGTGCGGGAGGCTTTTAATTTCGACATTGCGTGTGTCGTGGTGCGCGAGTGCTGCTGGGGTAGCGATGCGGCCGCCCACGCGTATAGCCTCGACAAAGCGATGAAAATGTACGCGCGGATTCGGCGGCTTGAGCAGGTTGTGGCGATGCTGCAGGAATGATGGGTCATGCTGTTGCATACCGCTTTATGGAAAGTTGCTGCCCCCCTCAACGATATGGTAATTATATACGAGCTTGACCCGCCTCAATGTGGTGCCGGGTCAGGACCGCCGTATTTATCTAAGCCTTCCCCAGGCTGCCCGCTTCCTGGCGACATAGCCCAATTATTTTCCTCAATAACCAAACAGTTCATGTCGGTTGGGATCGATACCCACGCGGGCGGTAGTACGGCCGCAGACATGCTTCCGCCTCCGATTTGGAACTTTTGCCAAAGCATTTGGGCAAGTCTGTCGCCGTCGGAATATCCGATAATCACGTCGGCCCCCGACGAAGAGTGCATTCCGCCGCGCGGGTCGTTCGGGATTGCTGAGAGATCAATATATCTTCCGAGAACCCCCGCCTGCTGTAGCGCAAGCATAAGATCAAAGGCAAACTCAGAGGCCTCCATCGTTCGTCCGACAAGCGCGATGTTGATGGCATGGAAGTTTCCGACTTTAAGTTCCGCCACAAGCGCAGGCCAGTTTACGTACAACGATCGGGGCAAGACAGCTCTTTCGACTCGCTCTAGCCGCCAGCGCTCACGCGCTGTAAGTCGCCTCTCGTTCAAAAGCCGCTCTTCAGTAATGGCGGCATTGTTCTGCGCGGTTGCGATATTACTCTCGGCTAATCGCGTCTCTGCTTGCAATCTGGCGACGGTTTTGTCGGACGCGTCCTGTAATTGGATTGACGCCGTTGTCGCACGTGCGCCGAATATATATTCGGCCGCGCAACCCCCAACGATAAGCAAGGTAGCGAACACCATCACCCATTTCTCCTTCGGCGGCATCTCCTTGCTAAAAATGAAAAGCGCGACCAGTTCGATGAAGACCCCCACCGTGACAGCTATGGTGGCCCATTCTGAATATCCGGTCGCCGTTTCAAACGCTGCTTTAAGTGCTGCGAGTTCAACGTCAGTCATGGGTTATCGCGCCTAGGCGCTTCATGTGACCATGCGGTGGAGAGTCTTTCTCTCTCCGCAGCTTTCTGAAAGGTATCGGACGCGGTATCGACCACAGGCTCCGTGAGCGAACGCAGGCTAGCTCCGGCGCGCCGCATGTCGCGGGCGGTCGCCAGCAGGTCGGTCGCGTTGCGCGGGAGCCGGTCAACGGTGGAATCACCCCCACGTCGCCGGTAATGACCGTTGCCATCAGCGTCCTGTGCCAGGGCCACTCGGCGGTCGCGCCGCTTATCTTCTCGCGGAAGATGGTAGCGCACCCGGCGGCCTTAAGCTCGGCCACCTGGTTGCCGAGGTCCCGGGGGTCGGTCGAGACGCGGGCGTAGCCGTAAATCACCAGCCAAGCTCGCTGTGTGAGCCGAGACGAACAAGCTCAAGGCTGGTGTCGTCCGGCTTGCGGTAGATGAGCACGAGGTCGGGTCGGATGTGGCAATCGCGATGATCGCTCCATTCGCCGGTCAATGGATGATCGAAGTTGCGGCGCGGCAGCGCCTTGTCCGCAACCAGCATGTCCACGACTTCCATCAAGAGGTTGTCCAGCTTCTTGCCGTGCTGCGCTGATTTCTCGCGCCGGTAATCACGTTTGAATCGGCTGGTGTATTTAACAGTCCGCATTCAGGCGCGCGAGCAGGCGGGAGGGTTTGCCAACGATGACGACATCGCCGCGGCGCGCGGCCTTCATCGCCTCCACAGTTTCGGCATTTGGCACCAGCGGGTCAAAGGGTAGCGCCTTCTCGGCGGCAACCCGCTTCAACAGCAGCCGGAAAGCGTCGGACAGGGACAGCCCCATCGCGGCCAGCACCGCGGCGGCTTCGCTCTTGGTAGCTTCGTCGATCCGGGCGCGGACAACGGAATTCTCAGTCATGGCTCAAATCTCCTTGCG
Source organism: Acetobacteraceae bacterium (assembly GCA_003151425.1). Classification (GTDB taxonomy): domain Bacteria; phylum Pseudomonadota; class Alphaproteobacteria; order Acetobacterales; family Acetobacteraceae; genus Palsa-883. The sequence goes on along the minus strand of PLXO01000077.1, from coordinate 1,649 downwards.
GGCCACACCGTAGCCCAAAGGCGCCCAGGTGTCCAGACAATCATAACCTGCGTTGTGCATCAGAAGTTTGCATCAGAAAAGGCAATCAGATCAGCGGCCTGATTTTAATACAAACATCTGAATTGTGGCAGCGCCGCCGGAAGCCAAACCTCGGCGACCATCCGTTGCGGTCAGTCGGATTGCTCCGTTATGTGATCATATTTAACTATCATTTTTTGCCTTTTCGTGCTACCCTGGCCAACCGAACTTAACCCCGATGGAGACCGCATCTATGTCCAACCTGCCTCCCGACCCCACTGCCTCGCCAACCAAGCCGCCCTACCCTATCCCGCCGGCGATCCTTCGCGCCATGGTCCTCACCCTGGCCCGCCCGCCCGCGGATGCGCCGGAGACCGCCTGGCAGGAGGTGGCGCAAGCCGGCCTCGACAAGCTCGGCGCGTTCGACCCGCGCGACGCGATCGAGGCCATGCTGGCGATCCAGATCATCGCCGCCAACGCCGGGTCGCTCGACGCCTACCGGCTCGCCTTCGAGCCCGGCACCACGGCGGCGCAGGCGCTGCGGCAGCGGGCGAACGCCGCCTCTCTCGCCCGCGGCATGACCGGTGCGATACGCCTGCTGAAGGAGCAGCGGGCGCTGCCAGCGGACCCGGTGCGCGACTGGGGAACGGCGGCCGTGGACGCGGCGGCGGCGTGGCGAGCGGAGCCGCCCCGCCCTGCCGAACCACCGCTGAGCGGCAAGCCAGGCGAAGCGGAGCCGCAGGTCATCGTCAAATGGATCGACGAGATCGACGATGCGGAGCTTGCCATCGCGGTCGAGGAGGACCGCCGCGAGAAGGCCGGCGAGCCGCCGCTGCCGAGGAGCGGGCCGAAGGTGCTCTATCGCTACAAGCCCGAGGACTACATCCATCGCTTCAAGCCCGACGAGCGGGCGGCACGGCCGTATCCGGGCTGGGAGAACATGACCAAGCCGGAACGGCGTGAGTTCTTCGGCTATACGTACGACGGCCAGGTGGCACCGCTGTCGATGCTGACGCCGGAGTCGCAGGCTGCCGCGGCGGCCGGCGAGGAGTGAGCGCGGGTAAGGATCGACGCCTCAGCTTTGGCGGAGGGCGCACGGTGGCCAAAGCCCCGGGCTGCGCCTGCGGAGGGTCCGGAGCAACGGCGTGCCTCCGGCTCCGAGATTTGGTACCTACGGCATGGCCAGCAGATACCGCCGGCCGGTGCGCGTTGTGACGCTCCTGGGCGGCGCCGACCGCTGTCCGCCGACCCGGGCACTCCAATCCCATGCCGCGGGCGGGGAGGACTCGGATGATCGGGTCCAGGCGGGCCCGCACAAGGACCCTCGGGTCAAGCGCCCAAGGGCATGCCCTGGGGCGCGGGGAGCGCGCGGGCAAGGCCGATGGTCGGGGTTGTTCGGACCGGATGGCACGGCTGGCCGCGTGCCGGCAGGGCACGGAACGCGATTTTCGCGCGTCGATGCCATGCAACGTGGAGCGGGCCAGCAGCGCCGGGCTGGCCGGGTCCGGACCGGATGGCACGGCTGGCGCGTGCCGGCGGGGCACGGAACGCGATTTTCGCGCGTCGATGCCATGCAACGTGGAGCAGGCCAGAAGCGCCGTGCCGTCCGGGTCCGGACCGGACGGCACGGC
>PLXO01000107.1 GCA_003151425.1 Acetobacteraceae bacterium | reverse complement strand
CCGGGTCCGGACCGGACGGCACGGCTGGCGGGTGCCGGCGGGGCACGAAATTCGATTTCCGCGCGTCGATGCCATGCAACGTGGAGCGGGCCAGAAGCGCCGGGTTGGTCGGGTCCGGACCCGGATGGCACGGCTGGCGGGTGCGGCGGGGCACGGAATGCGATTTTCGCGCGTCGATGCCATGCAACGTGGAGCGGGCCAGCGGCGCCGGGCCGTCCGGGTCCGGACCGGATGGCACGGCTGGCGGGTGCCGGCGGGGCACGGAACGCGATTTTCGTGCAAAGACCCTATGAACCCGGCACCGGCAGCGATGGTCGGAGCGCGCGCCAGTTCCATTCCTGCGTTGACCAGGAAGCTGACCCCGGTGCTTCGGTCGTCAGCCTCCGCCAGGATGGGACCCTCGGCCAAGGGGCAGGGTCCACCGAGCGCGAACACCATGAAATCCCGAGCCTGCCGCCGGGCGCTTGCCCCGGTGGTGGGACGGTGCGGGTGGACGGGCAGCAATTCTCATTTCGGGCCATCTGGTTGCCACATCGTCATGGCCGTCCCCGGACTGGTTTCGGGGACGGCCATCCATCGAGGCACCGTGCTGTGGGGATGGCCGGAACAAGTCCGGCCATGACGTTGAGAGGCCGTACGGCCCGACCAAAATGAGAATTGCTGATGGACGGGCTGATGCGTTGGTGGGGCCGGTGGTCGGCCTCGGTTGGGGCGGGACGCTCGGGCAAGAGGCACCGCCCGAGCGCGCCTATACCGCGTGCAAGGCGGCGAACCGGCTGGTGCGGGGAGCAGACCCTCACCCGGATCGCTGCGCTCTCCCGCCCGCGGGAGAGGTAAAGAGGCGACGCGCCAGTGGCGTTCCAGACGCGATCCAACTGGGGAGAGGAATATTGTTCCCGCTACTATCACGCCAGCGTCAGGGCATGGGCGCCGAACCACGCCTCGAGCGCCGCTGCCGGCATCGGGCGGCCGAAGCGCCATCCCTGACCGATATCACACCCGGCCCCGATCAGCCGCGCCTCGACCGCCGCGGTCTCCACGCCCTCGGCGACGACATCCAGACCCAGTTCGTGCGCCAGCGAGATCGTGGCGCGGATGATCTTCCAGGCCTCGGGATCGGTGTCGCAGCAGGCGACGAACGAGCGGTCGATCTTCAACTCGGTGAACGGCAGCCGCATCAGCGACAGCAGAGACGAATGCCCGGTGCCGAAATCGTCGATCGACACCCGGACGCCCTTGATGCGCAGCCGCGTCAGCACCTCGCTGGCAAGCAGCGGATCGGCGATGACCACGCCTTCGGTGACCTCCGCGATCAATGCGCCGGGTGCCACGCCTGCCTGCGCCAGCGCGGCCTCGATCTCCTCCGGCAGTTCCGGGTTGGCCAGCGCCAGCGGCGAGATGTTCACCGCCACGCTGCAATCCGGGTGCCGATCGCGCCATCGCCGGCACGCCGCCAGCGAGTCACGCAGCACGTTCCGGGTCAGCTTCGCGATCAGCCCGTGCCGCTCGGCGAGTGGCACAAAGAGGTCGGGCGGCACCGGCTCGGCCCCTGCCGGGTGCCATCGAGCCAGGGCCTCCATCCCGGCCACGCCACGGCTGACGAGTGCCACCTTCGGCTGGAACGCCACCATGATCTCGTCGCGATCAAGTGCGTTCGCCAACTCTGTGGCACTGGGCATAACGGCGGGAGCGACATCCTCCACGGCTTCCCGCCGCGGCACGTCCTGCAGCAAGGCGCGCAGCTTGGCGGGCACGATCGGCTTTTCGATGGATCCGGCGATGCGCAGGCCGAGCGCCTCGGCCAGGCGGCAACTGGCGCTGCGCACGCGCGTGTCCATCCCCGAGATCAGCACGACCAGCGGATCCGCCCCACCGCGGCGCAGCATATGCAGCAGGCTGACACCCTCGCGCGCGCCGAGCGACAGATCGAGGACGATGGCATCATACGTCCGGCGCGACAGAAACTCCGCCGCTTCATCGAAATCGGCGGCGCCGTCGACAACGAATCCCACCGACTCGACTGCGCGCGTCACTATCAGCCGCTGGATGCGCTCGTCATCCACCACCAGAAGGCGCCGGCTGCGGTCTGTCATTCCATGGTCCTGCCTGACGGGTCTGCCGGGCCGTCGCCCGCGCCATCCTCAGGATTTCAGGGAAGTGTTGAGAACACGTGAACAAGGCCCGATTGACATGTCCCGGCCGATCGAAATCCCCCCGGTTGACACACACCGTGATCCGCCCGTCTGGTCCCGCCATGCGATGCGGCGTGGAGCGAGTTTGGGCGATCGTGCTCCTGCTGGGGCTGGCGATATGCCGTGTGGCGCTCGCGCAGACCATTCCCGGGGGGACCGTCCCCGGGGGAACCATCCCTGGTACCCAGAGCCATTTCTTCACCACCAGCGACGGCGTGCGCCTGCACTATCTGGAGGCCGGACCGCACGCCGCGCATACCATCGTGTTTGTGCCCGGCTGGACCATGCCGGCCTGGATCTGGCGGCCGCAGATCACCGCGTTTTCCCGGGCCTACCATGTCGTCGCCTTCGATCCGCGCGGCCAGGGCGACTCCGAGGTCGCACCCGACGGCTACGACCCCGAACGGCGCGGCCGCGACATCGGCGAGCTGATGGGCCACCTCGGTGGCGCGCGGGCACTGGTGGTCGGCTGGTCGCTCGGTGTGCTGGACACGCTGGCCGAGGTCCATATCGAGGGCGACGCACATCTCGCCGGCCTCGTGCTGGTGGACAACTCGGTCGGCGAGGAGCCGCCACCCGAGCCGGGCAAGCCCAGCCACGCCCGACCGCTGCCGCATGCCGTGTTCATGCGCAATTTCGTGCGGGGAATGTTCCGCAGCCCGCAGAGCCCGGCCTACCTCGATCGGCTGACCGAGGCGACGCTGCGCACGCCGGAGCCGGCGGCACGCGCCCTGCTGTCTTACGCGGTACCGCGGTCCTATTGGCGCGAGGCCGTCTACGCTGCCCGTGCGCCGGTGCTGTATGTCGTGCGCCCTGGTTTCGCCGCGCAGGCCGCGAACCTGCAGCGCAACCGGCCCGACACCGAGACCGCGGTGTTCAGCGACGTCGGCCACGCGCTGTTCGTCGACGACGCGGCCCGCTTCAACGCGCTGATGCAGGACTTCATCCGCCGGCATGTGTGGCCGTGACGGCACTGGTGCCGCTGTTCCTGGTGTCGCTGGCGGCACTGGGCTGCGAGATCGCGCTGACCCGCTACTTCGCGGTCGCGAAGTGGTCGGAGTACGGCTACTGGGTGATTTCCATCGTCATGGTGGGGTTCGCGCTGTCCGGCGTGGTGCTGGCGCTGTCGCGCGATGCGCTGGTCCGTCATGGCAACCGGCTGCTTTCGGTGCTTCCGGCGTTGCTGATCCTGACCGGTGCGCTGGGCTACCACGCCACCACGATCAATCCGTTCAATCCGCTACAGTTGCAGAACCAGGCAACCTGGCTGCCGCAGCTCGGCTATATCGCCCTCTATTACGCCAGCCTGCTGCCGTTCTTCTTCCTCGCCGGGCTGTTCGTCAGTCTGAGCTTCGTGTTGCACCCGGGTCGAACCGGGCTGGTCTACGCGTTCGACCTGACCGGCGCGGGGGCCGGCGCCGCCCTGGTGCTGGCGCTCATGTTCCTCGTGCCACCGTTCCATCTGGTGGCGGCGCTGCTGCCGGCCCTGGCGCTGGCGGTGCTGTTCGTGCCCGGCCGGCGCTGGCCCGTCGTGTTTGCCACGCTGCTGGCGCTGGTCGCGGCCGAGGCGTTGCTGCTGCTGGACGACCAGGCGCGGTTCAACGACTTCAAGCCGATCTACGCCCCGCTGCACACGCCGGACGCGCGGGTGCTGGCCGAGCTGCGCTCGCCGCGCGGCGAGTACCTGCTGCTGGACGATTTTACCGAGCGGGTGGACACCGACGTGTCCAACGACGCTGGCATGCTGGGACTGCCAGGCCCGCCGCGCAGTTTTGGCCTGTACCGTGATGGCGACCGCATTGCGTCGCTGCCGCGCCCGGGGCCCGTCGATGTTGGTTACGCCGGTGCCGCGCTGGACGCACTGCCGTACCGGCTGGTCCCCGGGGCGCGGGTGCTGCTGATCGGGGGCGGCGGCGGGTTTCGTCCGGCCGAGGTGCTGGCGCTGGGCGCCGCCCACGTCACGGTGGTGGACCCGGAGCCGGCGCTGCTGGATGCGCTCCGTCATGGCCTGGGCGCGTCGCCATCGCTGGCGGCCGACCCGCGCATCCGCATCTCCGCGGCGGCGCCGCTGGCGGCGGTGCGGGATGCCGGCCGCGAGGTGGGGCAAGGCGGCGAGCCATACGACATCATCGATCTGTCCGCCGACTTCCTGGATGCCGCCGAGGCGAACGCGACGGCCTTCAGCGTCGAGGCACTCGCCGCCGATTTTGCCGCGTTGGCGCCAAATGGATTGCTGTCGGTCCCGGTGTCGATCCGCGATTTTCCCACCTATGCCGATCGCATGCTGGCCACCGCGCGGGCGGTGCTGCTGGCGTCGGGCGTCGCCGATCCGGCCCGCCATGTCGTCGCTTACCGCTCGGCCTGGAATGTCCGCATCCTGCTGGCGCGCGCGCCGTGGGACGCGGCGCGGATCGACGCGGTCCGCCGATTCTGCGACGACCGCTCGTTCGACGTGTCCTGGTACCCCGGCATCGAGGTCGCGGCGGCGCGCAGCAAGCTGTACAACGACCTGCCCTCGGTGTCCTTCGCCGAGGGCACGACGGAGCAGACCGGTCCGGACGACTCGATCGCCGACGAGGCCGGCGCGATGCTGGACGGTGCACCGACAGCGTCCCGCCAGGCGTTCGACCTTGTGCCGATCACGTTGGACCGGCCGTTCTTCTACGCCATCCTGCGGCTGGATCAGCTCGGCACCGTCCTGCGTCGGCTGGAGGTCTTGCCACAGCCGGAGATCGCCGGGCTGGTGAATCTGGCGGTGCTGGCTCAGGCGGCGGTCATTGCGCTGCTGGTGCTGCTGGTGCCGGCGGTGGCGCCGCGGCGGATCCGCGACCGGGCGACGGGAATGCTGCGCCCGATCATCTACTTTCCGGCACTCGGCCTCGGGTTTCTGTTCATCGAAATTTATCTGATCGGCCAGGCCAGCCTGTGGCTGCACGACCGGACGAGCGGGTTCGCCCTTGTGCTGACCGGCATGCTGGTGTTCTCCGGGTTGGGCAGCCTGTTGGCGGACCGGCTGTATGGCGCGCCGGCGCGTGCGGTCGCGGTGGCCACCCTGGTCGCGCTGGTGTGGACCGCCGCTGTGCTGCTCGGCTTGCGGCCGCTGATGCTGGCGACATTGTCACTGTCCTGGGGCGCGCGCGCCGCGCTGGTGCTTGGCGTCGCCGCGCCGGTGTCGCTGGCGCTCGGGCTGCCGTTTCCGCTCGGGCTGTCGCGGCTGGGCGGCGGCTTCATGCTGCCCTGGGCCTGGGCGCTGAATGGCGCGTTCTCAGTCGTGGCGACGCCGCTGGCGAACCTGATCGCGCGCGAGGCGGGCTACGACCGGGTTCTGTTATGCGCCGCGTTGCTGTATGTGCTGGCGCTGATTACGTTTCCCGCAGCAAGAAAGAATAGTTCCGTGGCCCGATCTGACGGTGCGATCTCACGTCGTGGACTGATCGCCGGCGCGGCCGCGCTGGCCGCGTCGCGTCCGGTGTTGGCCGCCCCTGGCGCTGCCCCCGGGGCCACCCAAGCTGTCGCGCAAGGCGCCTGGACGCATGAGGCGTATGTGGCGGCAATGCGTGCCTCCGGCCGTCCGGTGAACCAGACGCAGGCGCAGTTCGATGCGATTCAGGCCCGCAAGCCGGCGGCGATGAAGCGGATCGAGGCCTACCTGAAGCAGCATCTGGGCGCCGCCGATCCGGCCGTCATGGCGGCGTTCGAGGCAGTGCCACGCGACTATTTTCATTACTACTACGAGTCGCATCAGGCGACACCCGGCGATGCGTATGAGGAGGTGCCGAAACCCTGGGCGTTGGGCTATGGGTCCGCGCTGTCGGACTATCTCGGCCAGGCCTACATGACGCAGATCTGCCAGCCGAAGTCCGGGGACGTAACGTTGGAGATCGGCACCGGGTCGGGGTTTCAGAGCGCGCTGCTGTCGCGCATCGTCGCGCAGGCGTATTCGATCGAGATAATCAAGCCGTTGGGTGAGGCGGTCAGCCGGATCTTCGCTCCGATCGGCTACGCCAACGTGCACACGCGGGTGGGCGACGGGTATTACGGCTGGACCGAGGTCGCCGGTGGGTTCGACATCGTTATAGTTACGTGCGCCGCGCAATACGCACCGCCCGATCTGTTCAAGCAGATGAAACCGGGCGGGCGCATGATCATTCCCATCGGGCAACCGATGAAGCGAGGCCAGGTGCTGTACGTCTACACCAAGGACGCCGAGGGCAAGATCCATTCGCGCCGCGACATGGGGGTGTTCTTCATCCCGATGACCGGCGCGATGATGAAGCTGCCGCCCCCCGCACAGAGCGCGCCGACACCGCAAACGAAGACCGAGCAGGTCAAGACGACGACCGAATAGCGCGACGCACGTACACCTCTCCCGCTCTTCGCGGGCTTGGGCCGCGAGGAGCGGACCAAGGCATGCCCTTCTAGAGCCTGCCACCGGGCTTGACCCGGTGGGGCACTTGACCCGGGGGTTCACGAAGCACTTGCGACGCGGGTGAGGGTCTTGCCGCGGGCACCACGCTTACCCATGTAGTTCGCCTCGGACGCCTCTCCTTTGCGTGGGGCGAAACATCTCGCGGCTCCGAACGATCAGTTCCACACCTGATCTTCTGGTTTCGTCGACGACCTCGGCCTCGATGGCGTCGAGCAGGCGCACCGGAAAATACCGCGGCACGGCTTCACCGATGAACACCACGCGGGTGCGCCGATCATCCGACGGCCAGCGGTCGAGCCAATCGGGAGGCGCAACGACGTGCCGCACGCCGTGGAGCAGCGCGGGCCGCCCCGGCATTTCGGCGACATTCACCAGCCCTTTCAGGCGCAACAGACGCTCCCCGCAATGTTCCACTAGCGCTTCGAGCCACAGTGTCAGCGCCAGCGCGGGCAGTGGGCGGTCGCGCGTGAGGCTGAACGTTGTGATGTCGTCACTATGCGCTGCGCGCGCGAAGGGCGAGCCGGGCGGTGCATCCGCCAGCGTCACGACGTGCTCCAGTCCGGGATCGGCGCCTAGGAGTGTCGCGATGCGCGCCGGCCGGGCGTCACCCTCCACGAGCGTCGTGAGGCGCGCCACGCGCGCATCGATGTCCATTAGCGTCACGATACGCGCCAGCCAGGCGTTCGCGTCGGCTGCGGTGAACAGCATGCCCGGCGCGATGTCGCCGGCGACGGCGCTGAGCAACGGAGCGCCCGGGTTGAGCGCGGTCAGTCGTGCGCGCAGTCTATCGGTCGGGCCGGCAACGTCGGTCTTGGTGAGCAGCAGGCGATCGGCCAACGCCGCCTGGCGGCGTGCCTCCGGATGGCGATCGAGTGTCACCTCGCCATGCTGCGCGTCCACTAGCGTCAGCAGCGTATCGATCGCGTGGTGCTGCGCCACGTCGCGGTCGGTCATCAACGCCTGCAGGATCGGCGCCGGATCGGCCAGGCCGGAGGTCTCGATCAGCACGCGGTCATAGGCAATGTCACCGGCGTCGCGTCGCGCGTGCAGGTCGAGCAGCGTCGCCAGCAGATCGGCACGCACTGCGCAGCACAGGCACCCGGTGCTGAGCGTCAGCAGTTGTTCGTCGCTGGCCGCGATCAGCTCGTGGTCCAGGCCGATCTCGCCGAATTCGTTGACGATCACCGCGGTGCGCGCGAATGCCGGATTGCGCAGCAGGCGCGCGATCAGCGTCGTCTTGCCGCTGCCGAGGAACCCGGTGACGATGGAGACCGGCAGCAACGCGGTCAGCTCGTTTCGATCGATCCCGTTTTCATCGGTCCCGTCTCCATTGGTAGTGTCGGGTCCACCGCCCATTCCGACAACGAGGCGTCGTACAGCCTCACGTCGGTGTGGCCGAGCATGACCAGTGCCAATGCGTCGGCGCTCGCGGCGATACCACCGCCGCAATAGGTGATCACCTGCTTATCCAGCGCACCAACCGCGGCGAACCGCTTGCGCAGCTCATCAGCCGGCAGAAAGATGTTGGTTTCGGGATCGACCAGATGCGCCGCCGGCAGATTGACGCTGCCGGCGATGCGGCCAGGGCGGCCATAGCTGTTGCCTCCGCTGCCGGTATGCTGTTGCGGTAGCAGCGCGTTCAGCGTGCACACGCCGCTGTCGCCGATCGCCGCCAAGACCTGCGATTTGTCCACCATCAGGTCGCGCACCTCGCGCACCGTGAAATCGCCGGGCGGACGCGGATTCGCGGGGCCGGTTTCGGTCGGACGACCCTCCCGGGACCATTTCTGCCAGCCGCCATTCAGCACGGCGGCGTTATCGAAGCCGAAAACGCGCAGCAGCCACCACATCCGCGTGGCCCACCAGGCGTTCGCGGTGCTGTAGGTGACGACCCGCGTCGCGGTGTTGACCCCAAACCGGCGCATCGCCGCGGCGAAGTCATCCGGCGCTTGCCGCATGAAGCGGAATCGGTGCGAGGTGTCGGACACGTCGCGCAGCATGTCGATGAATTGCGCGCCTGGGATGTGGCCTTTTTCGAAATCCTCGCGACCCGGAACGACCTGATAGGTGATCTTCGGGTCGGGGATCAGGTGCGTGGTGCAGTCGAAGGCCAGCACGTTCTGGTCGGACAGATGGTCCGCCAGCCAGTCGGTTTCCACTAGGAATTCCGGACGGACGAAGCCGGATGTGGTCATGGTTTGTGGCCCCCTCGGTGTGAAACTAAAGACTTCTTCCCCTCCCCTTGAGGGCTTGGGCCGCTTCGCGGCCCAAGCCCTCAAGGGGAGGGGGAGAAGCGCGACTCAGCGCGTCGTCAGTGCTCCGGTGCCAACTCCGCCAACTCGATGAGCACATTCCCCGTCGACGCCGGATCAATGAACGCGATGCGCGCCCCGCCATGCCCAATGCGCGGCGTCTCATCACGCAGCCGCACGCCCTTCGCCTTCAACTCTGCCAGCGCGCCATCGATGTCCTCCACCTCGAAGCAGATGTGGAACAACCCGGTGCCCTTCTCCTTGATCCAGGTGGTGACACCCGACTCCGGCCCCTGACCCTCCAGCAGCTCCAGATAGGTCTCGCCCACCGGCAGCATCGCCAGCCGCGTTTGGCCGATCTGCTCCTCATACTCGACCTTGATACCGAAAGTATTCTGCAACAAATCCATCGACTGCTTCAACGAGTCCACCGCAATCGCGATGTGCTCCACGCGCTTGATCTTCATGGCCGCTCCCCTTTCAGGAAATCGTCACACCGCTGTCCACCGGGTAGACCTGCCCGGTGACCATGCGCGACTCATCCGACGCAAGAAACAACGCCATGTCGGCGATGTCCGTCGGCTCGATCAACCCCAGCAGATGCGCCTTCGCCAGCTTGTCGATCGCCGCATTGCCCGCCATCAGCTTGCGCACGCGCTCGGTCATCGTCACGGCCGGCGCGATGGCATTCACTCGCACCTTCTGCGCCGCGAACTCCACCGCCATCGACCGCGTCATCGCCGCAACGCCACCCTTCGCCGCGGTGTAGCAGTCGCGCCCCGGGATCCCCATCAGTGCGACGTTGGATGACATGTTGATCACCGATCCGCCGCCCGAATTGACGATCGCCGGAATACCAAACCGGCAGCCCAGGAACATGCCAAACAGATCGAGCTTGATAACCCGCCAGAACTCCGCGATCGGCGCATCCACCGCCGTGCCATCCTCCGCCGTCGATCCGCCGGCATTGTTGTGCAGCACGTGCAGCGCGCCGAACTGCGCCACGGTGGTCTGGATCGCCGCCTGCACGCTTGCCTCATCGGTCACATCGGTGTGGATGGCGATCGCGCCGTTGCCCGCCAGATGTGCGGTCTCCTCACCCGAGGCGGCGTTGATCTCCGCCACGACAATCGTCGCACCCTCGCGCGCGAACCGGATCGCGGTTGCACGGCCGATCCCGGTGCCGGCGCCGGTGATGATGGCCACCTTACCCGCCAACCGCCCCATCGTTCCTCCCCGGTGTCCTGCCCCCGAAGTTCGCTGCCATTCGCAGCGGACGTAGGGGATCGGCAGGCCACTCCAAACAAATTCTATCTGCTCAGTTCCCGCATCATCGCGTCGATCCCGCCGACGGTCAGCGGATACATCCGTCCCTCCAGCAGCGTGTGGATCATGTTGGTCGACCGCACATGTCCCCAGCCCCGTTGCGGCGCCGGATTAAGCCACGCCGAGCGCCGATAATGCGAGGTCAGGCGATCGATCCATGTCCGACCCGATTCCTCATTCCAATGCTCGACACTGCCGCCGATCATCTCGACCTCGTATGGGCTCATCGCCGCATCGCCGACAAAGATCAGCTTGTAGTCCGGTCCGTAGGTCCGCAGCACCTGCCAGGTGGACATCTGCTCGTCGTGCCGCCGCCGATTGTTCTTCCACACTCGCTCATACGGGCAGTTGTGGAAGTAGAAATATTCCAGGTGCTTGAACTCGCTGCGCGCCGCCGAAAATAGCTCGGCCGAGATCCGCACATGGTCGTCCATCGAACCGCCGATATCCAGGAACAGCAGCACCTTCACCGTGTTGTGCCGCTCCGGTACCAATTTAAGATCGAGCGTGCCGGCATTGTTCGCCGTCGAGCGGATCGTGTCCGGCAGATCCAACTCCGTCGCCGCCCCCTGCCGCGCGAACCGCCGCAGCCGGCGCAGCGCCAGCTTGATGTTGCGCGTGCCGATCTCGACATCGTCGTCCAGATCACGGAACTCACGCCGGTCCCACACCTTCACCGCGCTGCGATGCCGAGACTCATCCTGGCCGATTCGCACGCCCTCCGGATTGTAGCCATACGCCCCAAACGGCGAGGTCCCGGCAGTCCCGATCCACTTCGACCCGCCCTGGTGCCGCCCCTTCTGCTCACGCAACAGTTCGCGCAGCCGGTCCATCAGCGCGTCCAACCCACCCATCGCCTCGATCTGCTTCATCTCCTCCGGCGATAACAGCTTCTCCGCCATCTTGCGCAGCCATTCCTCGGGGATCTCCCGGCGCAGATCGCCCTCCGGCGCCTCCAGCCCCTTGAAGCACTCGCCGAACACGCGATCGAAACGGTCGAGGTGACGCTCGTCCTTCACCAGCGCCGCGCGGCTCAGGTAATAGAAATCCTCCACGCTGTAGTCAGCGACATTCGCCTTCATCGCCGCCATCAGCGCCAGGTACTCGGTGATCGAGGCCGGCACGCCGGCCTGCCGCAACGCGAGGATGAAATGCGCGAACATCGCCGGGCCGCGTGCCTAATGCCCGCCGCGTCGCGCCAGGAACGCCAGCCGTTCGAACAGATGCACATCCTGCTCGTTCTTCAGCAGTGCGCCGTGCAACGGCGGGATCACCAGATGCGTCTCCTTGCTCCGCAGCGCCTCGACCGGCATGTCCTCGACCATCAGCAGCTTCAGCCAGTCCAACAGCTCCGAGGTGGCCGGCTTCTTCTTCAGCCCCGGCACCTCCCGAACTTGGAAGAACACGTTCAGCGCCTCGCGCGCCAGATCGCGGCGGATATCGGGGTAGTGTGCCTGGACGATCCGCTCCATTGTTTCGCGATCGGGAAAGCGAATGTAATGGAAGAAGCAGCGGCGCAGGAACGCATCCGGCAGCTCCTTCTCGTTGTTCGAGGTGATGATCACCACCGGCCGGTGCGTCGCCACCACCGTCTTGCGTGTCTCGTAGACGAAGAACTGCATTCGATCGAGTTCCAGCAGCAAATCGTTCGGAAACTCGATGTCCGCCTTGTCGACCTCGTCGATCAGTACGACCACCGGCTCGGACGCCTCGAACGCGTCCCACAGCTTTCCGCGCACGATGTAATTCCCGATGTCATGCACCCGCGGATCGCCGAGCTGCCCGTCGCGCAGCCGCGACACCGCGTCATACTCGTAAAGCCCCTGCTGCGCCTTGGTGGTCGACTTGATGTGCCACTCGATCAACGGGTACCCCAGCGCCTGCGCCACCTCATGCGCCAGCACGGTCTTGCCGGTGCCCGGCTCTCCCTTCACCAGCAACGGACGCTGCAATGTGACGGCGGCATTCACCGCAACCTCCAGGTCGCGGGTCGCGATGTAGCGTTCGGTGCTCTTGAAGGCGGCCAAGTGTGGGTCCTCGCAATGCTGGGCGTGGTATTACGCCGCCACTCCCGCCACCGGGGCAAGCGGCTGGCGGCCACGGATCATATCCGAAGCCTTCTCCGCGATCATCATCGTCGAGGCGTAGGTGTTGGCGGACGGCATGCTGGGCATGATCGAGGCGTCCACCACGCGCAGCCCCTGCATCCCGTGCACGCGCAGCGCATCGTCCACCACCGCGGTGGGGTCCGTCTCCGGCCCCATCCGCGCGGTGCCGATCAGGTGATACGCGGTGGAGCCATACTGCCGCGCATAGCCCATCAGCTCGTCGTCAGTCTGGATCTGCGGTCCCGGCAAATGATCGCCGTCGAAATACCGTGTCAGCGCCGGCGATTGCAGCAGCCGGCGCGCCAGCTTCATCCCACCCAACAGCACGCGCCGGTCGATCGGATCGGCCAGATAGTTCGGCTGGATGATCGGATCCTGGAACGGATCGGCCGACCGCGCCCGCACATAGCCAACACTCTCCGGCCGATGCTGCCAGACCCCCGCGGTCATCCCGGGAAAATCGTCCAGCAGCCCAACAAATCCCTGCTTGTAGCTCGCCGGGCTGAACACCCCTTGCAGATCGGCGCCCTGCATCGACTCGTCGGACTTCCAGAACCAGTGCACCAGCGACGGCGTCACCGCCAGGATCGACGGCTTGCCCAGCGCCCAGCGCGCGATCTGCCCGGCCAGCCCCAACCCACGCGACATTTCGTTGATCGTGCGGGCGTCCTTCACCCGCGCCACCATGCGGATCGCGTAATGGTCGCGGAAATTCTCCCCCACGCCACGCAGCTCGTGCACCACGGGGACGCCGAGCGAGCCCAGCAGCGCCGCCGGACCAACCCCGGAAATTTGCAGCAGCTTCGCGGTGTTGGCGGTGCCGGAGCACAGGATCACCTCGCGCCGCGCCCGCACCGTATGCTGCGTCGCCCGGTCGCGGTCATCGACATAACGCACGCCCACCGCGCGCCTGCCCTCGAACAGCACCGCGGCCGCACGCGCATCGGTGCGCACATCCAACGTCCCGCGCGCCCGCGCCGGATGCAGGAACACCCGTGCCGCGGAATGCCGCCATCCTCGAAGAATCGCGCGCTGGAAATACCCGACGCCCGCCTGTCTGTCCGAGTTGTAGTCGTTGTGGCGCGGCATCCCCAACGCGACCGCGCCGTCGATGAACGCCTCACACACCGGATGGATCAGATCCATCGTGGTCACCGGCAGGTTGCCCTCGCGCCCGTGGAACCGGTCATCCGCCACGCCGATACGCCGCTCGGTGCGCTTGAAATACGGCAGCACGTCGGTGTAGCCCCAGCCGCGATTGCCGCGCTGCGCCCAGTGATCGAAATCCGCCTTCTGGCCGCGGTTGTAGACCATGCCGTTAATCGAGCTCGACCCGCCCAGCGTCCGCCCCTGCGTGGTCGGGATGCGCCGTCCACCCGTGCCCTCACTTGGCTCGGTGGTGAACTGCCAAGTGTAGGTCGGGTTGAACAGCATTTTGATGAACCCGGCCGGCACGTGGATGTAGGGGTGCCGGTCCGGCGGCCCGCATTCCAGCACGCAGACGGTGACGCCCGCATCCTCGGTCAGCCGGCTTGCCAGCACGGACCCCGCGGCACCGGCGCCGACGATCACGTAGTCGAACGAATCACCGCGCCCGCCGTTATGTTGCGCCGCCATGCGTGCCCCCGGTTTGCGCGCTGCTTCCCTTCATCCTAGACTCGCCCCGGACGACGTTCCAAGCAACGGACTATAGGTTGAACGAGGCATGGAATATATTTGCGACGCCCCCAACGGCCGGACCTGGTTCCGTCTGATGACCGAGGCCGAAGCGGCCAACGAGTCAGCGGAGATGCGCCACGCTGTGGAGAAGCACTACCGCCGCGACCTGGAGAGGTCGGCGGACAGTTACCGGCCGCTGACCACGGTGTTCATCGAGCAGGATATCGGCAAAAAGGCGCACATCAATCGCACCATGCCGCTGTTCCTGACCTTGCGTGACGAGGACGGCAATCCGCTGGTTACCGCCATGCTGCCGCCTCGCGGACGCGAGGACCCCGACTTCACCTGTATTGTCGTCGGGCTGGCCAACGCCGACCCATACCCGAAGCACGCCGACGCCATCGAGGCGCTGGCACGGCATTTTGATATCGCGCTAGATCGGGCCGACTGCTACCCCTATCGGCGCGGATGACACACCAGGAGGAACCCCAATGAGCTATACGCTTGAACAGTTCACTTCCGACTGTAAGGCCGCGCTGAAGGCCGATCCGGGCACCGCTGGGCGCGAGAAGATCCGCGATCTGGTGAGCCAGGCGCTGAAGTCGCCCGATTTCATTGCGACCTACATCCCCGAGGGCACGCCGGAGCGAAAGGTGCTGTACGAGGACCCGGACCTCGGCTTCACGATCCTGGCGCACGGCTACACCGGCGCGAAGAGCAGCAAGCCGCATGACCATGGCCCGTCCTGGGCGATCTACGGCCAGGCCGATGGCGAGACGATCATGACCGACTGGGATTGCCTGGCGCGGCCGACCGAGACGACCCCGGGCAAGGCCAAGCACATCCGCGACTACACGATGCGCTGTGGTGACGCCCATCTGTACGACACCGGTGTGCTGCACTCGCCGGAGCGCAAGGGCGCGACGCGGCTGCTGCGCATCGAGGGCGTCAACATGGATCGCGTCAAGCGGCGCCCATACGAGGCGGTCGAGTCGGTCACCGCGGCGGCGGAATGATTTTTCGCCCGTCGATCACGGCGGAATGATCTGCTTCTCGTCGATGATGTAGGTCTTGATCCGACCGATGATGCGTGCGCCATCATCGGTCAGACGTTTCATCTCCGGTGAGGCGGCGGCGCGCTGCAACGCCGCCTCATCATCGTACCACAGTTCGGCGATCCCATCGACCTCGACCTCGGTTTCCGGAATGTCGGGGCGGGTCCGCGTGCCAACGATGTGCGACTGCACGTAGCGGCGGACGCCGGGCACGGCGAGCGCCAGTGGTGCGTGAATCTCCAGCCAATGCTTGACGAATTGTTCGTGCGTCAAGCCCGGCCGTCGCGTGAGCAGTCCCAGGACCTTGATCATTTCGCTACGCCGCCTGCTCCATCGTCGATTGCTCGCAGGCGACGGTGGTGCGGTGCATGTCGCGCACCTGGGTGTGATCGTACGGCCGCGCACGATGCATGGTTACGCGATTGTCCCACATCACCAGGTCCCATTGCCGCCAGACATGCGCGTAGACAAACTGGCGCTGCGTCGCGTGCTCGGTCAGCTCGCGCAGAAAGGCGCGCGCCTCCGGCACCGGCCAGCCGACGATCGCTCCGGCATGCGAGGCCAGGAACAGTGATTTGCGGCCGGTGACGGGATGCCGTCGCACCAACCTTTGCAGCACCGGGGCGAAGCGCCGGCGTTCGTCATCGGTGAAGTCACTGAAGCCCAGCGTGGAGCGCGAATAAAGCTGGCTGTGCTCGCACACCAGGTCCTCGCACATCGCGCGCGTCTCGTCGTCGAGCGCGTCGTAGGCGGCGCGCATGTCGGCGAACTCGGTGTTGCCGCCGGCACCTGGGATTACGCGGGCCGACAGCAGCGAATACTTCGCCGGCACCGGCTTGAACGAACTGTCGGAATGCCACAGCCGGTTGCCGAGGCCAAACAGCCGCCGCCGGTCGTCGCGCGCCAGGATCTGATTGTTCCGGTCGAGGTTGGAGATGTCGTTGACATCGATGCTGAGCCGCCGTTCGGCACCCTGCGCGATATCCCCGGTCGCCTGTTCAAGCGCGCCGAAATTGCGACTGAACGCGAGCTGACGCCCATCGTCCAGGTGCTGATCGTGGAATACCAGCACGCCGTACTGATCCATCCCGGTGGAGATGGCGGCAACATCCTCGCGCGATAGGTCCTGCGAGACATCGACCCCCGACACTTCGCCCGCGAAAAACGGGCGCGCCACCGGATCGCTCGCACGGATGGAGACGCTCATGACTGTACTCCGTCTGATTTAGGCATCGTCGAACACGCGCATTGGCGCCTCTGCTCCCACCCCATCACGTCGGCCGCCGTCATGCCCATCCACGGATTGGGCCGACGGCCGGCCCAACGACGGGCGGAGCCTGCCCTCGGCGAAGGCTGAGGGGCCCGGCATCCACGACTGTGCTGCGGAGGTCGAGGTAAGTCGTGGATACCGGCCTTCGCCGGCATGACGGGGCGGGCGCAGCCGGTGCGCCTATCGTTGCAATCATAACATATACAGAACGGAACTCTACCGCAATTCGGCAATGTCCAGCGCATCACCCAGCCGGCGCGCGCACTCCAGCGGGTCGCCGTACTTGCGATGCATCGCGGTGTGATAGGCGGCCGCCAGCAACAGCTTGTCCCGCTCCGGATGCCGGTTGATGCCGAAATCCATCAGCATGCACTGGGCGATTTCCTGGTTGTGCGGATCGTTGCCCAGCTTGCAGGCGGCCAGCGCGATGCGCTCCACCAGCGGTCCGCGATCGGTGACGTTGTCGCAATAGGCCTGCGTCCACGCCAGGCTCTCCGCCCCGCTCAGCGCACAGATGGCGGCATCGACCCGATCGAGCAACTGCCCGGCGGTCAGCCGGCCGGCGCCGCTGGGCACCTGGATCGACACCGGATGCACATCGCCGATCCCCCGCTGGTGCGCCGCCACGCGGGTCAGGAACGCGGTCGCAACGTACAGCAGCCGCAGCCGCCGCGGATGCTCGAACGTATCGAAGAACCAGCCCAGCGTGTTGCAGTATTCGTAACAGTGGTGCGGCATCGAGAAGTTTTCCGGTTTTTGCGTCTCGAGCACCACCTGCGCCGCGGCGATCTGGATCGCGTCGATGATGCGCCGCGGATCCTTGCCGGCCTGCAAGAGCTGCGTCAGCACCTTCAAGGCGTCCGCTTCCTCACCGCGGGTGATCGCCTCGATCAGCGCCGAGGACTCTTCCTGGTTGACGGTTTCGGTGTTGCGCAGCACCGCGAGCTCCGCCTCGCCGACGCCGCTGTAGGGCACGGCGTGCAGCGCCTCACCCTGGATCCACATCTTTATGCAGTTGCAGGCCATCTCATAGGTCGAGTACCAGCGTGGCCCGACGGCCATATCGAGCGCGCCAGCGTACAGCACGTGATGCGCGTTGTCCCAGCCGATCGCATTGCCGATCTCCACTGTCGAGCGCGCGCGATACGCCTTGTGCCCCGTGGTATAGGACCGGTTCCACAACATCCGGTCCTGGATGTCGATCAGGCCGGCGAATACCAACTCGGCCAGCGCCTCCTTGCGGTTGGCCTTGTTCTCCATCACACCCAGAAAAGTGCGGTAGGCATCGACCACCTGGCCGCGATGCACCAGCGTGAACCAGGTGTTCAGCCGCTCCTGTAGCGGCACGGTGTCACGCAGCGGGTCCTGGTCCGGCCAGTATACCACGGGCGCGGGCGGTGCCTCGATCTTACCCAGGTTGCCCCGCATGCGCGTGTAATGACCTGGCGCCTTGTTGATTTTCTGATTCCAGATATCCAGCCCTGTCGGGATGTACCAGATGGTTTGCGCCATCGGCAGATGCGCCAGCTTGCCCGGCAGCATGCGCGCCAGGTTCAACGTGGCGCGCGCCGACAGCAGGCAGTGGTCGTTGTTGACGAAGTTCGGATACCCGTCGTCGAAACGTTCGTGATACGGAACATGCGTATACGGCGCATGGATGCGGACGCCGGCGGCGACAATCTCGTTCAATGGCCGCCCGGCCCGCAGCAGGCCGTAGTAGGTCTGGCTGGCACCAACCTGGTCGCGCGCCAGGATGCGCTCCTCGAGCTGGTCGTAGAGCGCCTTGGGTTCGTCGCGCCCGCTCGATACCTCGGTCTGCATGTCCATCCTGCGTCCCTCCGGCGAAAACCATCGTGTGGATTGGCGCAAGTCTAGGCCCACCCGGCCGAAATCGACAACCTTGGTCGCCTCTCGCGCACGAAGCTCCGTGCCGTCCTTGCGGCGCGACCGCTACCGAAGGATGCTTGACAACGAGTGAACGCAACGCGCGGATGGCGCCAACTTCCCTGCCGTCCCACATTCCGCCCATGCAAGACACAAACACCCCGGACATCCACACCCCAGGCTCCCACAGCAGCGACCGCGTCTCGGACGAGCTTCTCTGGGACCAGGTCCTCCGCCGGCAGCCCGGTGACTTCCGTTACGCGGTCACCTCCATGGGCGTGTATTGCCGCCCCGGCTGCCCGTCCCCCCGCCCGTTGCGCCGGAACGTGCGCTTCTTCTCGGACAATCGGGAAGCCGAGGCCGCCGGGTTCCGCGCCTGCAAGCGCTGCGATCCGAAAGGCGAGCGCGCCGCCATCGCCCAGGCGGTGGTGCGCGACGCCTGCGCCTTCATCGAGGCGCAGGAGACCATCCCCTCGCTCGAGGCGCTGGCTGCGCGGTCCGGCTATTCGCGCTTCCATTTTCTGCGCATGTTCCGCAACCACACCGGGCTGACGCCGCGCAGCTACGCCGAGGGCGTGCGCGCACGGCGGCTGCAGGCGGCGTTGGGCACCGGCGCAAGGGTAGCGGACGCTGTGATCGACGCCGGCTACGGGTCCGAATCGCGGGTCTATGAGAAGACCGGCGCGCTGCTCGGCATGACCCCGGGGGCAATGCGCCGCGGCGGGGCGGGGGAGGTGATCCGCACCGCCTTCGCGGACTGCCCATTCGGCCGCCTGCTGGTGGGTGCCACCGAGAAGGGGGTGTGCTTCATCGGCTTCGCCGAACCGGATGCCGCGCTGCTGGGCGATCTGCGGCATCGCTTTCCGCGCGCCGCGGTGGTGGCGGACGACGCCGCGCTGGCCGACACGGTGCGTTCGGTGCTGTGCTTCCTGGATGAGCCGCGCCTGGCGCTGGATTTGCCGCTGGACCTGCGCGGCACCGCGTTCCAGCAGCGGGTCTGGCGCGCATTGCGGCAGATCCCGCCCGGGGAGACCCGCACCTACGGCGAGGTCGCGGCCTCGATCGGCGATCCGCGTGCGGTGCGCGCGGTGGCACGGTCCTGCGCGGTCAACCCGGTGTCGCTCGCGGTGCCCTGCCATCGGGTGATCGGCAAGGATGGCGACCTGACCGGCTACCGCTGGGGCGTGCCGCGTAAGCGGGCTCTGCTGGAGAAGGAACGGGCGGCGGCCGGCAAGGCGGCAGCGTAGCCCTTCATTATACCTCTTCGGCTCTTCGCGGACTTGGGCCACGAACAGCGGCAGCGTGCCGAACATCTTCGGATAGGCCGGTGCCCAGCGGCCGCCCGCCTTCTCGATCACCGCGCGGAATGGTCGGGTTGATAGAAATAGCGCAGCCAGTCCTTCGCAAGGTTCTGGTGCTTGCCGGCCATGCTGATCAGCCTCACCCAGCTTCCGACCGCGTTGCCCACCCGCCCCTTCGACCCCGGCCCACGCGGCACGCTCGCCATTTCGGAGTTGCCGAGCAGCGTCTTGTCGTTGTCGACCATCCAGTACCAGATGCTCGGCGGATTGATGACGAACGCGGCACGCGGGATCGTCCGATCCTTCAGGAACGAGGGCCATGTGAAGATCACCGACCTCAAATGCGCGATCATCGGCAAGAGCCCTGTGGTGCGCCTCGTGACCGATGCGGGGATCAGCGGTTTTGCGCAGGTGGAAACCTTCAAACCCTATCTGATAAAGGCAAGTGGCTCGCTGCCCGACTTGTCGCGCTTGGATAACGGACGGGAGGAACCTGCGTGTGACCAAAATCGTCATCACCGGCGCTGCCGGCAATATCGGCACCAAGCTGCGCCGACACTTCGAAAATCTCGGCTGGGACCTGCGTCTGCTGGACGCGAAGCATGGGTCGGACACGGCGATCCGTGTCGCTGATCTCGCGGAATGGGACGACGCGTGGGTGGCCGAGTTTCGCGATGCGGACGCGGTCATCCATCTCGCTGCCAACCCGAGCCCGAAGACCGACTGGGCATCGGCACAGCGTCTGAATCTCGACTTGACCTTGAACGTGTACGAGGCCGCGGTGCGCCAGGGCGCGCGGCGCATGGTGTTCGCCAGCTCCAACTGGGTGGTCGCCGGGCATCGCTTCGAGGACTGGCCACTGACCACCGATGTCGAGCCATATCCGGTGAACCCATATGGCGTCTCCAAGCTCGTCGGCGAGCGGCTCGGTCGCTCGTACAGCGACCGTTGGGGCCTGTCCGTCATCTGCTTCCGCATCGGCTACTGCCAACGCGGCGACAACCAGCCAGGCGCCCCTATGGGCTGGGGGCTGTGGGGTCAGCAAATGTGGCTGTCCGACCGCGATTTGTGCCAGGGCTTCGAGAAAGCCGTGTTGGCACCAGCCGATTTGCGCTTTGCCGTGTTGAACCTGATGTCGCGCAATGACGGAATGCGCTGGGACCTGGACGCGACGCGCAATGCCATCGGTTATGAACCGATCGACCACTTCGCGCCCGAGGGGAGCGATGCGATGCGCGGGCAGACCGCATCGGCACTTCGCGCGCGACGGCTGATCGAAGCCGCCGAGGGTTTCATCCAGGATCAGCGCTGGTGAACGACGTCGAGGCAACCCTGCAAATTCCGTCGGCGCCGTTTCCTGTAAGCGTAACGATCTGCACACCACGGATCGTGCGTGTCCGCCTGGGTTCAGAGACGCCCGGTGTTTCGTCATACCTGCCGGCGCGGGCCTGGCCGACTGTGGTGTACGCGTCCCACCCGGGCCCGCCGACGCACGTCGATACCGGCGAGCTGACGCTGTCGATGACGCAAGACGACGTAGCAATCGGCGACTGCAACGGAATCACCCGCTTGCGGCTGGCGATCGACCAGACGCGGTTGCTGCCCCGGTTGCTGGTGCGACTGCAGATCGTCGGCGAGCAGCATTTCTACGGGCTGGGCGAGGGCGGGCCGCAGTTCGACCGTCTGGGTTCGGTCCGTCGCCTGTGGAATTTCCAGGTCAATCGCGGCCAGGGCGCCGACATCGCCATCCCGCTGCTGCTCTCGCATGTCGGTTACGGCGTGTTTTTCGACTCGTCCGCCGCCGCAACAGTGGAGCCGGGCGATGCCGCCGACGGCGCCTGGATCGAATACCGCAGCGAGGCGGGGCCGCTCGATCTCTACTTCATCGGGGGCACCGGACTGCGCGAGGTGCTCGGCGAGGTGGCGACACTGCTGGGACGTGCCACCATGCCGCCGCGCTGGTCGCTG
The DNA here is from genome assembly GCA_003151425.1 of Acetobacteraceae bacterium. Taxonomy (GTDB): domain Bacteria; phylum Pseudomonadota; class Alphaproteobacteria; order Acetobacterales; family Acetobacteraceae; genus Palsa-883. The sequence goes on along the minus strand of PLXO01000107.1, from coordinate 30,530 downwards.
GGCTACATGCAGTCGTCGCGGCATTTCAACGATGCCGACGAGGTCCGCGACCTCGCCGAGCAGTTCCGCACTAGGCGGCTGCCGTGTGACGCGCTGATTTTCCTGTCCACCTACGGCGATGCGCGGGGCTGGAACCGGGGCGTCGGACACTTGCAGTTCGAGCCGCATTTGTTCGAACGGCCGGACGACATCCTGGCCGGATTCCGGGATCGGCATTTTCGTGTTGTCACCCACGAATACCCGGTGCTGCACACGGGTTCACCGCTGTTCGCCGAGGCCGAAACGAAAGGCTACCTGCTCGACGTCGCCTATCCGCGACTGGCGTCGGCGCATGCCGGGGCGGTCAACCATGGAGCGGTCAACTACAAGGAAGGCCAGCGGCTGCTGGATTTTTCCCACCCGGAGGTGCGCGCTTGGTGGTGGCGGGCGCATCGGTATCTGCTCGATCTCGGGGTTGCCGGCTGGTGGCTGGACGGTGGCGAGGGGCCGCCTGCCACGGCGATGCTGCACCAAGGACCGGGCAGCCTCCTGCACAACCGGTACGATTTGCTGCGTCAGCAGGCGTTCGCTGAGGGTGAGGCGGCGGACCGCCCTGACACGCGGCCGTTCCTGCTGTGCCGCTCCGGTGGCCCGGGAATGCAACGGTTCGGCGCCGCACCGTGGTCGGGCGACATCAATGCGACTTTCGCCAGCCTGGAGTTACAGATCCGCACTGGGCTGAACGTCGGCATGTCCGGTGTGCCGCACTGGGGCACCGATACCGGCGGCTTCTATCGCGTTGCCGCTGACGACGGCGAACTGTTCGTCCGCTGGTTCCAGTTCAGCGCCTTCTGTTCGATCTTTCGCGGTCACGGCTTCGTCTGGCGACAGCATCTGCCCTGGTCGTACGGCGACAAGGTCGAGACGATTTGCCGCCGCTATCTGGAACTGCGTTCGCGATTGATGCCCTACACTTACAGCCTGGCATGGCAGGCCCACAGCAGCGGCCTGCCGACGATGCGCCCGCTGGTATTGAATTTTCCCAAAGATCCGAACGTATGGGACCTCGCCACGGAATATCTGTGGGGCGACGATCTTCTGGTCGCGCCGGTCACGCGCCGGGGGGCAACGCACTGGACGGTCTATCTGCCCGACGGCGTGTGGCATGATTTCTGGACCCATCAGGCCTATCGCGGGCCCGGCGGCGTTACGGTGGCGGCGGCGCTGGACACCTTGCCGCTGTTCGTGCGTGCCGGCGCGTTGCTGCCGCTCGGCCCGGTCATGCAGTACGACGGCGAGCTTGTGGCGGACGAGCTGACGCTGCTGGTGTATCCGCAGGGGCATGGGTCGTTCAGCCTGTACGACGATGACGGGGAGACCAACGCGTATCTCGATGGCGCTTATGCCGTGACCGAATTCACCTGTACCGCGGACGCGGCGGGCTGCGTGTGCCGTGTGTCGCCGCCGCAGGGTGATGCATCGATCAGTCCGGCGGACCGTTCCTACCTGTTCCAGATCTACGCACCGCTTCCTCCGCGCGAGGTGCGCATTGAGGATGCCGATGCGGCGACGGTGACTGCATCAGCCTGGTGGCACGACGGGACGTTCCTGTTCGTCCGCGTCGCAGGGCATCCCGCCAGTGCGCGCGTCGTCTGGTGAGCGATGGCGACGCCCGGCAGCGCCGGCTTAGCGTGGTTCGGCGAGTTCCGGCCATGGTTCGATCAGCGCGGCCCGCACGATGGCGCTGAAATCTTCCACCAGCATATCTGCGAGTCGTCTCCCACCCGCAACCGAGGCCTGCCGCGCGCGACCGACCACGCCGCTGCGCGTGGTGGCTGGCATGTCATAGGAAAACACCTTGTTGGCCGCGATGTCGTCCTCGTCTACCACCTTGTCGGGCCGCACGGCCGCTGGAAGCAGCGCCATCAGCAGTTCGGTCTCCCCGCAATTGGCATGGATGTCTGAAGCGTCGGAGAAATAATGTGCCTTGATGCGCGGCGAAAGATCGAACAGCGAGAGTACGCGGAAGCGTGCCCGAGGCAGCTCATGACGCAGTTGGATGCGCGCGCATTCAAGCGCGGGTGCATTGGGTCCGTTGCCGTTGAGCATGATCAACTTGGTGAAGCCGGAGGCGACGGTCCAGCGGCCCACTTCCAGTACCAGTTGGATCAAGGTCTGCGGCTGCAATGAAATCGTGCCCGGCCACCGGTCGGTATGACCGAGGGAGATACCGTAAGGGATCGCCGGCAGAACCGGGACGCCCGTGTGCTGCGATACCAGCAAGGCGACCTGCTCCGGCGAGAGCGTATCGCATCCGGTTGCAAGATGCGGTCCGTGCTGCTCCGTCGCACCGACCGGCAGGATGGCAAGGTCCATCCCTTGCTGCACCAATGTCTGAATTTCCGGACTGGTCAGCATGTCCCAACGCAGCGGCGAGCCATCCATGGCGGCATCCTTGCGAGCAGAGGGGCGAACTGGCGAATCGTATCGTCCTCCACCGCCCCTGCGCAATCCCGCCGCGGTGTTTTCGGCATCCGTGTCGGCAAGCCGTGATGAGCTGCGCGGCTGTGGTGAGCTGCGCGGCTGTGATGAGCTGCACGGCTTGCCTTCGCCGGTACGGGTCGGTTTAATTGCATGATCAATGAGGATGCTTCGCCGTGCTGGACGAGAGAGGGGCAATGACCATGCATTCGCCGACGTCACCAACCACGCCTGCCGAGAGCCGACGGGCTGACCAGCGACAACAATGTCCGACGATACCACCAATCTGGCAGCAGGAGGTACGCCGTGTATCAGCCGATTGATATCTTTGATCCCGCAATCTACCAAGGTGTCCGCCGGCCACATCTTGAGGCCGAACCGCTGCCGCATGTCTGCTACACCTCGCCAAGCTTTTTCGACGCTGAAATGGAAACGATCTTTTTGACGCAGTGGATTTTCTGCGGCCGCGGTGATCAGATACCGCAAGCTGGCGACTACATGACTGCCACTGTCGCCGGCACGCCGCTGGTGATCGTGCGAGGCAAGAACTTGGAAATCCGCTGCTTCGTGAACTCCTGTCGGCATCGCGGCACACGGCTGGTGTCCGGCACCGGCAATGCCAAGCGCTTCCTGTGCCCCTACCACGCATGGTCGTTCGACCTCGATGGCCATCTCAAGAAGGCGCCGGGGATGAATCAGGTGCCCGGCTTTCGGCTGGAAGACTACGGGCTGAAGGAGATTCGTTGCGAGGGATGGGGTGGCTTCATCTGGATCAATCTCGATGACGGGGCGCCGCCCCTGCTGGAATACCTCGGCAACCTGACAAGTGATTTCGCGAGCTATGACTTCGGAAACATGGTCTGCACGCGGGTGAAGGAATACGACCTTCGGTGCAACTGGAAGGCGTATGTCGAGAACGCGATGGAAGCCTATCACACGCCGTTCGTCCACAAAGCCACGCTGGGGCACCAGCGCTGCACCGTGATGGACAGCCGCGGCGCGTGGTGCGCCCTGCACGAGGCGCACGCCGGGACGGAGGCCGTGCTGAAAGGCAACACATCACCGTTTCCGCCGATTGCCGATCTGCAGGGACCGCCGGCGAAAGGCACCATTTTCGCACTGATTTATCCCGGCACCATGTTCGGCTGCACCCGGGATTGCATGTGGTGGCTGGACTCGCAGCCGATCGCCGCAGACCGTACGCGCGTCGTTATCGGCTCGTGCTTCCCGAAATCCACCGCGGCCCGGGCCGACTTCGACAAACACGTCGGCCTGTATTATGCTCGATGGGACAAATCGATACCCGAGGACAACTGGATCTCCGAACTTCAGAATGTCGGCCTGGCACCGCGACTGCGCATCAAAGGGCGCCTTGGGATCGAGGAGCCGCTGGTGCACGTATTCAACAACTGGGTGCTCGACCACGTGCTCGGCTGACCCGATCAATCGCTGACGGAGTGGTATCGTGAACGATCCGACCCTTATCGAAGAGACCAGACGGCGGCTTGCGGAAGCGGGCGTGGAGTATTGCTTCGCGACCTACGTGGACGTGCACGGCGTGCCCAAAGCCAAATCCGTGCCGCTTGCCAGTTTCGCGAAGATGGCGCGCGGCTCGGAGCTGTTCACGGTGGGCGCGATGGAGGGCATGGGGCTGATCGGCCCGCAGAAGGACGAATGCGCCGCAGTGCCGGACCTGGACTCGCTCATCGTGCTGCCATGGGACAACCGCTACGCCTGGTTCGCGAGCGATCTGTATTATCATGGCGAACCCTATCCGAACTGTTCGCGTACGATTCTGAAGCGGGCGCTCGCGCGGGCGACTACGCGCCGACTGGTCTTCAAGCTCGGCGTCGAAGCGGAGTTCTACGTCTATCGCAAGGAGCCGGATGGTTATCAACCGCTGACACGCCAGCGTTTTCTCGGCCCGTGTCCGGCCTACGACGTGTACCAAAACATGCAGGCGATGCCATTCCTGGACCCGATGGTGCGCCACATGAACACACTGGGATGGGAGGTCTATTCCTTCGACCAGGAGGGCGGCCACGGCCAGATCGAGCTGGATTTCGCTTACACCGACGCGTTGACGACCTGCGACCGACTCATCTTCATGCGTTTCATGGCCAAGCAGGTGGCCAGCTCGATCGGCGCGGTCGCCAGCTTCATGCCCAAGCCGTTCAGCAATGACTTCCGCTCAGGCGCGCATTTCAACATGTCCCTGGCCTCGGCCGCGGACGATGTAAACATCTTCGACCGCTCGCAGTCGCCGGTCGGCGCGCTCGGCGAGCGCCACCAGATCGATTTTCCTGATGCCGCATTTCATTTCGTCGGCGGTCTGCTTGCGCACGCGCCGGCGCTCACCGCGGTATGCTGCCCGACCTATAATTCCTATAAAGGCCTCATCGCGCAGGGCGACATGCCCGATATGTCCTGGGCCCCCGTGCTGCGCTGCTACGGCCGCAATAACCGGTCCGCCATGATACGTCTGCCGATGAATCGGCCCTGCGTCGAAAACCGCTCGCCGGACATCAGCGCCAATTTCTATCTTGCCGCGGCACTGTCGGTCGCGGCCGGCTTGGACGGGATGGAACGCACGACCGATCCAGGCGCACCCTGGAACGAAAATCTGTATGACCTTGTCGATGGACGAGCCAAGGAGGGCGTGGCCACGGGCGGCCCAGCCACGGCGGGTCAAGCCCCGGCGGGGCCTACGCCGGACCGGCTGCCGCGCACCCTGATTGAGGCGCTGGACGCCTTCCAGTCCGATCCCCTGGTTGCCGAGGTGTACGGCACCGAATTCCGCGACATCTTCCTGCGCCAGAAGACCAAGGAGTGGGACCAGGCGTTCTATCGCGTCAGCAGCGAGGAGCGCGACCAACAGGTGGAGTATGTCTGATAGCGGGCCGTCATCCCGCAAGACCCGCGTCTATATTGAGAACGCCAGCGGTCTCGGACCGTTGTTTCACATCACCCCGGCTATGCTGGATGCGGCTGGCGCGCGCCGCCCCGATGTGCTGTCGGACTGCGACATCGCTTACGGTGCAGATCTGCAAGGATTCGCGGCTGGCGTAGCAGACGTCGACGCAATGCTGGCATGGTGCTTTCCGCACCGCGACCTTGCCCGCTTGGCGCCCCGACTGAGATGGATCCAGCTTCCCGGCGCCGGCGTCGATCATCTGCTGCCGCTGGATTGGTTGCCACCCCGCGTATCAATGACAAATGCGCGCGGCGCCCACCGGCCCAAGATCGGTGAATGGCTGCTGCTTGGCCTGTTGATGCTCAACAACGCGATACCAACGCTGATGCGCCACCAACGCGAGCGGACCTGGCAGCAGATATTCTCGACCGGTATTGCCGGCAAGACGGTGCTGATCCTCGGCGTCGGCCAGGCGGGTGGCGCCGCCGCCGAGCAGGCAAAGCGCTTCGGCCTGCGCGTGATCGGCACCAGGCGCAGCGGGGCGGTGCATCCCGCGGTTGACGCAATGTACCCACCGGCGGCGACTGAGGCCCTGCTGCCGCAGGCTGATTTCGTCATCGTCAGCACGCCGGCTACACCGGAGACCCGCCCGCTGCTCGACGCAAGCCGCATCGCGCTGATGCGTCCGGGCGCCGGTATCGTCAGCTTGGCACGGCACGGCGTGATCGACAGGCCAGCGCTGATCGATGCATTGCGATCCGGCCGCCTGGGTGGGGCAGTTCTGGATGTGGAGGATCCCGCCGTCGCGCCGACGGAAGCCGAGCTGTGGTCCTGTCCCAACCTGATCGTGCTGCCACACTGCCTGAGTAACGACCCTGATCAGTTCATGGCGAATGTTCTCGATATATTCCTGGACAACCTGCAGCGCTTCATCCAGGGGGAGGCGCTGCGCAACCTGGTGCAGCCCGACCGAAACTACTGAGACCGCATCATGGCGCCAGAACGAATCTGCATCCTGATCGAGAACGAAAGCACGCTCGGGCCGGTGTTCTCGATTGATCCGGAGCGCTGCGGCCACGCCATCGCGCGGCGGTCGGGTTGGGCCGAGCGCATCGAGGTGATCTTCTCGACCGACCTTGACCGGTTCCACGCCACGATCGGCATGGCCGACGCGCTCATCGGCTGGCGTTTCCCACATCGCGACCTTATCAACCTGGCGCCACGGTTGCGCTGGATCCATCTGACCGGTGCCGGGGTAGAGCATCTCGCGCCATTCGACTGGCTGCCGCCGGGCGTGGCGGTGACCAACAACCGCGGTGTCCATGCCCCCAAATGCGAGGAGTTCGTGGCGATGGTGCTGCTGTTCCTCGCCAACCAGCTTCCGGCGCTTTGGGCCAACCAGCTTCAGGCACGCTGGTCACCGCGCTACACGCGCTCGATTGCCGGCCGGCGCGCCGCCGTCGTTGGCGTCGGCAGCATGGGGGGCGCGGCGGCATTCGCCTGCCGCCGGCTCGGGCTGGATGTGGTGGGCGTGCGGCGCTCGGGCGGATCGCATTCGGCGGTGCGCGCCATGTATGCCGCGAACCAACTGAAGCAGGCACTCGACGGAGCCGACTTCGTAATCGTCAGCACGCCTCTTACGAAGTCGACCCGACATTTGATAGGTGCGCAGGAAATCGCCTGTCTGGCTCCCGGTGCAGCGCTGATCAATATCGCGCGCGGCGGCGTGGTGGACAACCAGGCCCTGTCCGCCGCACTCGACAGCGGTCATTTGTCCGGCGCCTGGCTGGATGTATTCGAGCACGAGCCACTCCCTGCCGAGGCAATGGAATGGCGGATGACGAACACCGTCATCACGCCGCATTGCTCATCGGACGATGCCGAAGCCTACATCCCACGAACACTCGAGCTCATTCTCGATAATGTCGAACGCCTTGTGGCCGGTCACCCACTCGTGGCGCAGGTCGACCCGGTGTTGGAGTATTGAGGCCGGCACGCGGGTGATGGGGCGACGTCGACCAGCCTTCTGTTCCAAACCCGCACTGCGCGGTCCAAGACCGGGCTCCAGCCCAGGAACCCGGGGCATGAGGACGAACGGCGCGGCGTGATATGCGGCATGGACTCTCGCCTGTTCAGTACTGCCGCAACTATGGCATGATGCAGGGCAATCGGTTGATCAGAGGACTGCGAACGGGTGATGCTCAATCTGACGAAAATGCGGTCGTTGCTGGATGCACGCCAGCCCACGTATGCTCTACCGCAAGGTTTCTACACCGATCCCGAGGTATTCTCGTTCGATCTGGCGGCGATCTATGCGCGGACCTGGATCTTTGCCGGGTTCGATGTGGAGCTGCCGAAGCCGGGCTGCTATCTCTCGTTGCCGATTGGGCGGTCGTCGGTTCTCATTGTGCGCGACCGCCAGGGAGCGTTGCGCGGCTTCCACAATACCTGCCGCCATCGCGGTGCGCAGCTCTGTGCGACCGGTCGCGGGCAACGGTCGTGGATCATCTGTCCGTATCACCAATGGTCGTACGATCTGGACGGACGGCTCGCCAACGCCCCGCGCATGCCGGAGGCATTCGACCGCGCGCAGCACGGGCTGCGGCCAATTCACGTGCAGACCGTCGCGGGTTCCATCTATGTGTGCCTCGCGGAGGACCCGCCGGCGTTCGATGCGTTCCGCGACCAGCTCGCACCGTTGCTGGCGCCGCACGATCTGGGCAACGCCAAGCTGGCATTCGAAAGCACGATGATGGTGCGCGCCAACTGGAAACTTGTGATGCAGAATGCGCGCGAGTGCTATCATTGCGGGGTGCGCCATCCCGAATTGGCGGTGACGTTTCCGGTGAAGGGCCGTCGCCCGGTGCAGCTCGCCGACGTTGCGCGGTTCGATCGCTTCCGGGCGCGCATGGCGGTTGCCGGCCTGCCGGTCGGGCCGGTCGAAGGCGATTGGTGGCAGGCGATGCGCTTTCCGCTGAACGATGGCGCGACCACGATCTCGATGGATGGCAAGCCCGCCTGCGCGCGGCTGATGTGCGACACCGCGAACGGGGATATCGGCTCGATGCGCTGGGGGCTGGAGCCGCACAGTTTCGCGCACGCCACCTGCGACACCGTGTTCATGTTCAGCGCCATGCCAACCGGCCCAGAGGAAACCGTCGTCACGTCCAAATGGCTGGTGCACAAGGACGCAGTCGAGGGCGTCGACTATGATGTCGAAAGCCTCACGGCGCTGTGGACGCAGACCAATTCGCAGGATCTCGACCTGTGCGAGAACAATCAGCGCGGCGTCAACTCAATCGGTTACGTGCCGGGTCCCTACTGCGAAGAGGCGGAGCTGCTGGTGATGCGCTTCGACGACTGGTACTGCAACGAGGTGCGCACCTATCTGGATCGCGCAGCCAGCGACGATCAGCTTGTGCCTATGCGTCCGCGCCTCGCATCCGTGACGGCAGGTGGGTCCAGAGGATCGTAACGACCCAAGCGAGGATTGGCGTTCCATGCCGATTTTTCACGACCCCAAATCCATCGCCGGCAAGCAGCTGCCGGTCGAGGCCAACACGCAGCTTCTCGTCGTGGGCGCCGGTCCGGCAGGCGCCGCCGCCGCTCTGGAAGCCGCGAGACTTGGCGTGAGCGTCGTGCTGGTCGAGGAAGACCCGGTGTCGGCCACTGCTATGGGCGACGACATTCCGTTGCATTATGGTCAGCGTTTTGCGGCCGCCGCACGCAACCGCACCGCGATGCTGGAAGCCTACGTCGCCAATGATCCAGTGCTTACCGCGCTGTTTGAGGCGGGTGTCGATGTGCGGCTCGGCACGTCCGTCTGGGGCCTCTACGCAAACGGCCCCAGCGTTGGCTGGCTGCCCGGTCCGGTCGCGGGCCTGCAGGATGGCGAGCGCAGTTTCATGCTGGGCTGCCAGCACGTGATCGTCGCGGCCGGGCGGCGCGACATGGGGATCGCCTTCCCCGGCTGGGAGCTGCCTGGCGTGCTTGGCATCACGGCGGCGCAACGGCTGCTGGAGCGCTTCGGCGTGCTGGATGCGCGGCGCGTCGTGGTGCTTGGCACGTCCGCCGAGGCGCTCGCGACGATCCGCTCGCTGCGGGCAGTGGGGATCGACATCGCCGCGGTGGTGGAGACCGCCCAGGCACCAATCGGTGATGCCGCGTTGCTGCGGGAATTGGCGGATATTCCTTTGTTCTGTGGTCATTCTGTTCGACGGGCGGAAGGCGGCCGCGATGGCGTTCAGGCAATTGTCGTGGCGCCGCTTGGGCCTGGCGGCGTTGCGGTGTCCGGTAAGGAACTGCGCGTCAGATGCGACGCCATCCTGCTTGGAGTGGGCGTGGTTCCCGTCATCGAGCTGCTGGATGCGCTGGGATGCCGGATCGGTTACGTGCCGGAGCGTGGCGGTCACGTACCGGTGCTGGACGATGCGCAACGCACGTCCGTGCCGACGATCTATGCTGTCGGTGACTGCGCGGGCATTTGGACTGCCAAGACGCTGAACCTCGAAATTGCCCGCGCGGAAGGGCGGCGCGCGGCCGCGGACGTTGCCGCAACCATCGGACTTTCCCCTGCCCTGCCGACCGCTGCCCTGCCGATCGCCGCACCTGCCTATGATCTTGATGCCTACCGGATGGAGTGGGTGCGCGCCAACGTGATCGAGGCACACACGACGGAAGCACAGGGCGAACCCTATGTATGTCAATGCGAGGAAGTGACGGCCCGCGAGATACTTGAAGTTCGCCCGCCGCGCTACCTGGGTTGGCCCGAGGACAAGCGCAACACGCGCGCGCTGCAGCACTTGTTGGGAGAAGGTGCCCCGAATCCGGACCAGGTCAAACGCCTGACCCGCGCCGGCATGGGTGTGTGTCAGGGCCGCCGCTGTCGCGAGCAGGTTGCCGCGCTGCTGGCGCTCAGTGCCGGCGCCAGGCTGCGCGACATCCCGCTGGCTTCGCACCGCGCGCCGGTGCGCCCGGTTCCCCTCTCGGTCGCCGCCGAAACGAATGAATCGGCGGCGATGACCGAACATTGGGACGTCTGGTTCGGCATGCCGCCGCAATACGTGCCGCACTGGGATGCACCTCAATTCTACACGGTCGCCGGGCGAGCCACCGATGACGAACCGGCGGACGGCAAGTGACATGAGCGAAACGGGCGGCGCGTCGGTGGTCATTGTCGGCGGTGGTGCAACAGGCCTGTCGGCCGGCTGGTGGCTCGCACGCGAAAGTGTCGATGTCCTAGTGATCGACAAGGGTATCGTCGCGTGGGAAGCATCAGGGCGCAATGGCGGGGGATGCACGCATCCGATCAGTCCGCTGTTCCAGGAGGAACAGCGCCTGTGGCCGATGATGGACGAGCTGCTCGGCTACCCGACCGAATTTCGCGCCCACCGCGTTCGTATCGCCATGGACGAGACGCAAATGCGGCGCTACGGCCACGCGCGGCGGCACGCGGTGCGCCAGGGCTTCGTGTCGGAGCGGCTGGATGCACAGCAGGTGCGGGACCTGGTGCCCCTGGCGGGCGACAACATTGCCGGCGGCTATCTGCATCGTTTCGGCGGGCATGCGAATCCGCAGCGCACCGTGCAGGGATATGCATGGGCCATGCAGGATCACGGTGGCCGCCTGCTGCAGCATACCACGGTGGAAGGCTTCACTACCGCCGGCGGCAAGGTCACCGCCGTCCGTACCGACCGCGGCACGATCGGCTGTGACGTGCTGGTGATCGCCGCCGGGCCGCAGATCAACCATCTGGCAGCCTCGCTCGGTGTGCAGGTGCCGATGGTCGCGGCGCGGGCGGAGATGATCGTTACGGAACCGCTGCCGCTGATGCCGATCGGTGGCGTGGACGGCAACGGACTCTACGGCAGGCAAACGCTGCGCGGCAACCTAGCCTATGGCGGCGGTCCGCATGAATGGTTGGAGATCACGGACAACACGGTACCGCATCGATCGAGCACGCCGCTGATGCGCAACATCGCCGCGCGCGTCGCGGAACTGTTCCCTCGTGCAGCCCACGCACGCGTCATCCGAAGCTGGGCAGGCATCATCGAGAACACGCCGGATGGCCGGCCGGTGATCGAGCGCATGACAGCGCCCGACAATGTGGTGATCGCCACACTATCGAGCATCGGCTTCGGCCTGTCGCCCGCAACCGGCCACGCGGTGCGCGATCTGGTGATTGACGGTGCGTGCAGCTTCGCCGACCTGAGCAGCCTGCGTCTGTCCCGCTTCGATCGGCTGGAAGGCGACTGGATCGATCTGCAAGGCTGGCGCCCGCTGGCACCACAAGCCCCCGTGTGAAGGAACCAAGGCCGGGGGGGTAGGCTTCTCCCCCTNNCCTCAAGGGGAGGGGGAGAAAATGTCATCCTCTGACCTTGCTTCCTTCAGGCTGTGGCCTGGGCGCGGGTGAGATCGGCCGGGGGGATGTGGCAGAAGATGCGGTGGTTCGATGGCAGTATTCGTGTCGGTGGGCGGTCGGTTTCGCAGATCGTACCGAGTTTGCGAGGACAGCGTGTGTGGAACGGGCAACCGGACGGTGGCGACACGGCGCTCGGCAGTTCGCCTGAGAGAACGATCCGCTCCCGGCGTCTGTGCGTATCGATCATCGGCGCGGCCGACAGCAGGGCCTCGGTGTACGGATGATAAGGTGGCTCGAACACGAGCTCTGCGGCGCCCACCTCCATCACCTGACCCAGATACATCACCACCACGCGATCGGCGATATAGCGGACGAAGCCAAGGTCGTGGCTGATGATAATGAGGGTCGTCTGCTGCGTGCGCTGGATGTCGAGCAGCAGCTCCATGATCGCCGCCTGCACGGAAACATCCAGGGCGGAGACCGGCTCGTCCGCGACCACGAGCTTGGGCTGGCCGGCAAATGCGCGGGCGATGCCGACACGTTGCTTCTGGCCGCCGGACAGTTGGTTCGGCCGGCGGCCGGCGTAGGCAAGCGGCAGGCGGGTCATACCAAAGAGCGCGCGCACCCGAGCCTGGATCCCGGCGCGATCACGTGCCGCGCCGAGCTTGCGCACTGCGCGCGAAATTTGCCGGCCGACCGCATAGCTCGGGTTCAACGTCTCGTCCGGATTTTGGAACACCATCTGCAAATCGCGCAAGAGCGCGGCCGAGCGACGCTCGACCGGCAGGCGCGCTAGATCTATCGTTTCGAAGTCGATCTTGCCTCCACTGGCCGATGTAAGCCCCATCAGGACATTGGCAAACGTCGTTTTACCGCTGCCCGATTCACCGACGACCGCTAGCGTCTGGCCGCGCGCGGCTTCGAAAGTCAATCCTTGATTGGCGCGCAGCACGCGGCCTTTCGCCGGTCGACGCAGCGGGTAGAATTTATCCAGGTCCGTGACTGCCAGGATCGTATCTTCGGCAGTCGGTGCACTTACCTCAACAGGCTTGGGCACGGACTGGAATGCAATCTCGGGAGCTCGCGCGCATCGTACGGACGCGGTGCCCTCCGAACCGATCGCCCCAAGCGGTATCGCATCCTTGTCGCATGTCCCAGGGGTGAAATACCCACAGCGTGGGCCGAAACTACATCCGATGGGACGATCGCCGGGTGCGCACACCTGGCCGGGGATTGGTATCAGGGACTGCGCGGCGCGTGGCAGGTCGGGGCGCGGAATGCAGCGCATCAATCCCAACGTGTAGGGATGGCGCGGACGCGCGAACATCTCCTGGACGGCTCCGGTTTCGACGATTTCACCTGCGTACATTACCGCCGCGCGCTCGCAAATTTGGCCAACGAGGCCAAGGTTGTGCGAGATGAACAGCATCGCCATGTTGTGCGTTCGGCGCAGCGTCGTGAGCAGATCCACGACGCCGGCTTCGACGGTCACGTCAAGCGAAGTCGTCGGCTCGTCCAGCAACAACAGGCGCGGCTGTGGCAGCAAAGCCATTGCAATCATCACCCGCTGCTGCTGTCCGCCGGACAGTTGATGCGGGTAGGCCGCCATGATGCGCTCCGGGTCCGCCAGCCGCATCTCGACGAGCATGGCGCAAGCCGCGGCGCGTGCCTGCGCGCGCGCACCGCCTCGATGCACGATGTAGGTTTCCGCAAGCTGCGCGCCGACGCGCATGCTGGGATTGAGTGCCGACATCGCCTCCTGAAACACGACTCCGATGCCTGGCCCCCGGATGCGCCGCAGCGCCTCGCGCGACAGGTGGTCGATATTCGCACCCGCGAAACGAATGCTGCCGCCGGTCAATCTGCCGTTCCTGCCCAGATGTCCGAGGATGGCCATGGCCAACGTGGACTTGCCACAGCCGGACTCGCCGACGAGCCCGACGGCCTCACCTTCCTGGATGGTCAACGAGGCGTCGATCACCGCCGGCAACAGGCCAGACCGCGTGCGATACGCGACAGAAACGTCGTCGATTTCGAGCAGGGGCGTGCGCTCCAGCATTACTCTTCCGCAACCAGTTCGCGCAACCCGTCCGCGAGCAGGTTCAAGCCCAACACGAGCAAGGAGACGGCAATACAGGGGAACAGGACCATGTGCGGAAACACCAGAGCGAACTTCCGCGTTTCGTTCACCATGCTGCCCCAGTCGGGATCCGGCGGCGGCAGGCCGAGGCCGAGGAAGCCCAGCGTGCCGATCGTGATCACGACATATCCGAGACGTAGACACGCATCCACGATCAGCGGGCCCGACGCGTTCGGCAGGATCTCGACGAACATGATCCGCCACGCCGGCTCACCGCGCAGTTGTGCGGCTGCGACAAACGCCTGATTGCGCAGCGCAAGCACCAGCCCACGGGTCAGCCGCATGATCGCCGGGCTGGAGGCGAACGTGACCGCTAGAACGATGTTCAGTCCGGAAGCCCCGAATTTCGAAACGATAATAATATAAAGCACCAGGGCGGGAAAGGCCAGCACGAGGTCGGTGAGGCGCGACAGCAGTTCATCCACCCAGCCACGCCGGTAGCCGGCGAGCAGACCTCCGGTGATGCCGACGGCGAATGCGAGCGCGGTCGCCGCCGGCGCGTAGGTCAGGACCGTGCGCGTGCCCCAGATGACGCGCGACAGGAGGTCGCGCCCGAGGTAGTCGGTGCCGAACCAGAACACCCCGCCGTTGGGCGCCGGTGCACCGGGCAGCGCCATCGGCTGGATTGTCTGGTTCGGCGGGAATGGCGCCAGCCATGGCGCGGCAATGGCGACGAACACCCAAAATCCAGGAATCGTAAGCCCGATCACGGCAACCTTGCTGCGACCGATATGCCGAGCCCAGCCGAAGCGCGCGCCCGATACGTGCTGCGACAGCGGCTCGGTGATCTCGATGCCGGCCTCACTCACGCCGGCCGCATCCGCGGGTTGAGCGCCAGATAACCCAGGTCGGAGATGGTCTGCGTCAGCGTCGCCATCACGACGGTGATCATCGTGCAGGCTTCGAGCAGATACAGGTCCTTACCGAGCGAGGCCTCCAGAATGAGCGAGCCGAACCCTTTGAACGCGAAAAAATACTCGACCACGATCACCCCGGCGATCAACCAGTTCACATGCAGCATGAGCAGGGTGAACGGCGCAATCAGCGCGTTGCGCAGTGCGTGGCGAAAGATGATGCGGCGATACGGCAGGCCGCGCAGGATTGCCGCACGGATGTACGGCTTGGCCATGACGTCTGCCATCGCGGCGCGGGTGATGCGCGCGATGTAGCCGAAGTCATAAAGCACCAGCACCAGCACCGGCATGACAAGTTGCGCGTAGGAGAATCCGTCCAGCATCGTACTGGTGCCGGGAAGCAGGTGCAGGTGGAAGACGAAGACCGCTGAAACGAGGACGGTACTGGCGAAGGGCGGGACCGACGTGGTGAGGATGCAGATCCCCGAGACGGCGCGATCGAGCCACGATCCTTCCCGCATTCCAGCAAGTACCCCCATGCCGAGCGACAGCGGGATCAGGAAGACGAAGAACCAGAACCCAAGGATGGCGGTATTCTCGAGCCGCATCCAGGTGATGCGCACCACCGGTACAAGGAACAGACGCGACTCGCCCCACTGGCCGATGAGAAAGTGGCCGAGCCAATCGAAGTAACGCACGATCGCCGGCCGGTCATAGCCGTTCGCCAGCAGCCAGAGGTCGCGCTGCTCCGGCGTCGAATAGGGACCGAGCTCACTTAGCGCAACGTCGCCCGGCATCAGCTCGAACAGCAAGAACAGCAGCAGCGACGCGGCGAACATGGTGACCAGCATCCAACCGATCCGCTGGAGGATTCGCTGCGCCACTGTGCGACTAGCGGGGGACGACTTGCGGGGGGCGACTTGCCGCTTCGGTCAGACCTTCTCCACAGCGAGTTCATCGAGGAAAATGTACTGCGATGGATGCATGCGGAATCCCTTGACACGCTTGTGGTAACCGGTCTGCACGACGCGCCAGAGCGGTTGTACGATCGGCCCATCCTCCTGCAGGATCTGCTCAAGCTTGGCCATGACGACCCGACGCTTGTCAGGATCGAGAATCCCCTCCGCCTGCGTCAGGAGGTCGTCGAATTCAGGGTTCGCGTAGCTCGACTCGTTCCATGGCACGCCGGAACGATAGGCCAGGCCGAGCACCATGACGCCAAGCGGCCGGTGGGCCCACGCGGTATAGCCGAACGGCACCTTTTGCCAGACCTCCCAGAAGCTCGCTGGCGGCATGACGTTAATCTTTACGTTGATTCCCGCTGCCTTCCACATCTCGGTCATAACGGTTACCGACGCCAGCTCCCATGCTGGCGTGGGCTTGCAGACGATTTCGAGCTGGATGCCGTCGGGAAAGCCCGCCTCGGCCAGTAACTGTCGCGCCTTGGGGATGTCCTGCCCGACCATCGGCAGCTTGGCGTATTCGGGATGCACAGGCGCGACGCTATGGTGCTCGCCGATCGTTCCGGTGCCGCGGAAGACGATATCGATTAGCTTCTGCTGGTCGATCGCGAGCTTCAGTGCCTGGCGCACCCGCACATCGCTGAACGGCTTCTGGTCGTATTTGCCCCGCGCCACGGCGGTCTGCGCCGTCGTTACGGGATGGACGACAACGTCGGGAATGGCCTTGATTGCGTCGAGTTCCGAGAAGTCGACCTCGTAGACACCATCCACCTGGCCGGAGGCCATCGCGGCGATCAGCGCGCCGCTGTCGGTGCCAAGGTCGATGAACTCCACTTCATCCAGGTTGGGCGGCTTGCCCCAGTAGCTCTTGCTTGCCCGCACGACGGCATTCTGGCCGACGTTGTAGGCGACAATCTCGAATGGCCCGGTGCCATTCATGCCCGGTTTGAACGTCCCATTTTCCGCGGGGTCGAGCATGAAGAACGGGTAATGGAACAGATGCTCGGGCACCGCGAGCTGCGCAGCCTTGCAGTTCAGACGAAATGTCTTGTCGTCAACCTTCTCGATCGCGTTGTCGCTCCAGAGCCGTGTTGACTTGACCGGCTTACCGTCCTTCTGCTCGCCCGTGGCGTATTCCTCGAGCATGTAGCCCTTCATGAGGCCCAGCACCGAGGACCCCGTCTTCGGATTCAATGTGCGTTTGATGTTCCAGATGGCGTCATCCGCGGTGAACGGCCGGCCGGAACGCCATGCGGCTTCCTTGCGGATGGTTAGCGTCCAGGTCTTCAGATCCTCGCTCGCTTCCCACTTTTCGAGCAGTTCGCCATGCGTGATGTTGTTCTGATCGGTGACCGTCAGATATTGCACCGTGCTGTGCAGTACGTTGCTCGGCTCGACCCAGGAAATCGTCTGCGGGTCCTTGATCTCCTGGACATGCATGCCGATGCGGATCTTGCCGCCCTTCGGCAGGTTGGTCTGCGCCCGTGCTGGAGCGGGAAGGTCGGCCATTACGTAAGCCGTACCTGCCGCCACCCCGAGCAGGGTTGCCGTCCGCAGGAATTCTCGGCGATCGATGCGGCCGCAACCGAGCTGCTGGCGTAGCTGGGGCAGGTATGGATGCTCGCGGCTGACAGTCATGACTGGACGTCTCCTTCTCGTTCGCCGCACGCCTATCGCCGCGTAACGTCGAATTCCGCACCCGCGCGATCCGAACGTGAACACCGAGCGGCCATTCCAATGCGGATGCCGGCGGCGCTTATCTGATCGCATCTTAGGATCACCCGGCTCGGCACGGGAAGTGCCGCAAAATTGGTCCGGGCCGCGGCCCCGGCCTTCCTTCGCCGCGCCGCTACCTGCGCTGGCCGGCCGCGCGCCGCAGCCGCGGCTTCGGCTGCGGCGCGGTGGCATCCAGGATGGCATGCAGCGCCGCCACGGTCTCCGGCGGCAACCGGTGGATGCTCTGCGCGATCCGATTCGCGAGCGCCGTCTGTTCGGGTGTCAGCCCGGCGGTGTTGACGCTGACGCGCGGGTGCGACAGCCGCGCCAGCCGCGCCAGGTCCTCGGCGTCGTCCCAGATCAGGCCGAAGAACTCGTTCACCTGGTGGACCAGACCGGCACTCGGCGCGCCGCGCTTGCCGTGCTCGAGGGCTGACAGATAGGCGGCCGAGACTTGCAGCTCGGTGGCCAGGCGCGTCAGCGTAATGCCGCGCTGCGTCCGCAACGCCCGCACGCGCGCGCCGAACGGGGTCATCGAACGCGCCGCAGCAGCAGCCGCACCGCGCCAGTGTTGGCGGGGTGCGGATGCGCGGCACCCAGCACCAGCGGGCGGATATCCGGCCGGTTGAGCCAGAGTGGGAACTCGCGGCGGAGCACGCCCGTGCCCTCGCCGGTGCCGCGTCCGGTGACGATCTCGACGCAGCGCACGTGCTCGGCATGCGCAGTGCGCAGGAAGCTGGTCAGGGCGTAAAATGCACGCTGCGCCGTCATGCCGTGCAGATCGAGTTTTCGAGGCGCTGCCAGCTTGCCGGTGCGGAAGCGCTGCCAGGTTGCCCGGTCGACGCCGGCGGGCGGGCGGCCGATGGCCAGCGGCGTGGCGGCCGTGTTTGGTCGGGCACGGGCGTCGGCTCCGCGTGGGGTTGCCCGTGAGGCGGGCAAAGGCGGCGCATCGAACGGGGGCGCGTCGGGACGATTGGATTGCGGGGCGCGGTCGGATCCGGCTTTTCCCAGCAGGGGGGCTATTCCCGGCAGCGGAACGATATGCTGGGTGAAACCGGCCCAGGCGGCGTGGTCGGCCTCGGTCAGGCGCGACCGGCGGCCGGTCGTCATACCCGGCGGACCGGTAGCCGGCGGACCGGCAGGCACAGCGGCGCGGCACCCAGCAGCGCCAGCACGCCCAGCACGCCATAGGCGCCGCCGTAGCCGTGCAGCACAGTCACCGCCAGGCCGAACGCCGAGGGGATCACTGTGACGCCGAAGAACATCAGCGCGGTGCCGAGCCCGGTCGCCTCGGTGCGGCGCGCCCCGCCGAGGCGGGCCCATTCGGCGTAGGCGATGCCGGTGTAGCCGCCGGCGGAGGCACCGGCGACGGCGGCAACCGCGACGACCAGCGCGGCCGGCCAGTGCGGCCCGAACTGGCCAGCCGCCACCGCCGCGCCAGCCATGATGAAGCCTTGCAGCGCCAAGGTCTGCGTGGGCGTCAGGAAGCGGTCGGCGGCCCAACCCCAGATCGGCCGGCTGACCGCGCCGGTGATCTGGAAGGCGGCAAGCGCTCGCCCGGCGCCGATCAGGTCGAAGCCGGCGGCGGTGGTCAGGTGCACCGTCATAAACGCCATGAAGCAGAGCTGGATGCCGGAATACAGGAAGCTGGCGACCGAGAGCGGGATCAGCCGTGGGTCCTCGCGCAGCAGCCGGAACGGCAGCAGGAAGCCGCGCAGCCCGGGCAGGCGGTAGCGCGGGTTGCGCGCGACGTCCCAGCGCACGCGCGGGCCTTGCAGCGCCAGGCAGAGCAGCAGCGCCGGGATCACCTCGATCAGCAGGGCGACGCGCCAGCCGGCGAGCACGGTGACCGGCGGCACGATCAATGAGCCGAGCACGCCGCCCAGCGGCACGCCGATCTGGCGCAGCGACATCACCATGTTGAAGACGCGCGGCGGGGTTTGCGGCACCAGCAGATGGGTCGCGGCCGGCGCGTTGGCACCGTAGCTGAGGCCGAGTAGCACCGCGCCCACCGCCAGGCCGGCGACGGCGCCGGTGGCCGACGCCAGCAGCATCGCGACGACCGACAGCAGGATCACCTGGCTCACCCGCACCGCACCGTGGCGATGGATGTAGGAAGGCGAGCCCAGCGCGGAGACGATGCCGACGGTGTAGACCAGCGACACGAAGGTGCCGATCAGCGTGCCGGGCAGATGCAGGTCATGCGCCACCGCGGGTGCCGCGGCGGGCAGCGACAGCAGCGCCATGGTGGCCAGCGTCTGCACCGCGAGCGTCGCCGCGAGCGGCCAGACCGGCATCGCGCGCAGGGTCGTAGGCTTGGTCGGCGTTGGGGGCGCTGCGATGATCCCGGCTGGTTTCATCGGGGGCGGTTCATCGTGATTCCCTCGGCCGCGCCGGCTGGCGGTCAGACCCGCCTTGCCCGACCACCGAGCAGACGATCGAACGCCATCTTGGAAACGCCGTAGCACTCGCACGCGCGGCGCTCCAGGCCGCGGCGATCGAGCATCGTGACGTTGCCGCGTTTATAGCGGATGAAGCCGGCCCGCTGCAGGGCACCCGCCGCGGCGGTGATGCCGGTCCGCTGCACCCCCAGCATCATGGCCAGGAACTCCTGGGTGAGCAGAAACTCATCCGATTGCATGCGGTCATGCGTCATCAGCAGCCAGCGGCAACACCGCTGCTGCAGGGAATGAAAACGATTGCAGGCGGCGGACTGTGCGACCTGGTTGAAGAACGCGTGCGCATAGCGCAGCATGACCGCGCGCATCGAGGCGCTTTGCGCCAGCTCCTGCTTGAACAGCGCTGCCTTCATTCGGAGCCCGGCACCGGGAACCTGGATGTAGACGCTGGTGGGCGCCTGGTTGTCGCCCAACAGGAGGGGCAGACCCACCATGCCCTCGCTGCCGATCGTTCCCACCTCGGCCGCCTGGCCGTTCGCCATGGTGTTGACCAGGGAGCCCACGCCGGTTTCGATGAAATACACGAATCCAATGGGTTCGTTGGCGCGATAGAGGGATTGCCGATACTCCAGCGGAATCGCTTGAAGATGCGGACGAAGCCGCCGGTAATCCCTGGGCGGCAGCAAACCGAGCAATCGGTTGGCGTGCGACTCGGGCGCCTTACGGCTGGATACCACCTTGGTGCTCCTGTCGGTTATGGTCGAACG
Source organism: Acetobacteraceae bacterium (assembly GCA_003151425.1). Taxonomy (GTDB): domain Bacteria; phylum Pseudomonadota; class Alphaproteobacteria; order Acetobacterales; family Acetobacteraceae; genus Palsa-883. The sequence goes on along the minus strand of PLXO01000107.1, from coordinate 9,957 downwards.
GTGGAACGGCGGCTAGGCGGACCGTCGACCTTCGCGTTCTCAAGCCGGGGCGTTTTCAAGCCGGCGCCTGTCGCGTTTGCCCTGGCTGCGCACCTCGGCAAGCGTTGCTTGTCACCGAGCGTTGTAACAATTCTATTATGGATTTTTCACATCAGCCGCCAGCACAAGCTGGCAGGTTGCTTCAGCGAGCAACTGCTCGATGCGGGCACGAATTTCCTTGCTGAGGCCAACGTTCAGCATCGATCGATAGCGATCGATGTTCATTTGGATGATGCTGGGTTCTTCCATCATCGCCGCTCCTCCCACGAGGGGATGGAAGCAAACGCAACCCTGTATCCGGCGGCAGGCGCGTCTTCCAGTCGGCGGGCCCCACGTCAAACGTCGCCGCCGATAGCAAAGCCTAGGCCGAAAGGATCTCAACGGCAAGGTCTATTTGTCTGGTGTCGGACTGTCGGGTACCGCACTGTCTGGCGTCGGACTGTCGGGTATCGCACTGTCTGATATCGGACTGTCTGGTAGCGGACAGATTTGATCTGGATCAATGCGCCCCGGCTGGCTCGGTCGCTAGTCTCTATCGCTGTCGGTCTCCAGGCATAAAAAGGCTGACCACATGAGCACCGCACTCTCGGCGGTAGGCGGCGCGCCCAGCGCCTCCCCCACGAAACAGCGGGTTCGAATACAGGCAGCGCCGTATCGTCGCAAGCCTCGAACGCGAGGCGACAGAGATGCGGTTGCGCCAGGCTCTCGCCCGCGAAGCGGCCCTGTTGCGCGAACGGGACGAGCTGATCCGCAAGCTGTTGGCCTGGCGGGATATCGCGGCCAACCACTTCGCGAGGCTCACGCCGCGCCAATGCCAGATCATGGAGCTGGTCCTCGCTGGTCATCCCAGCAAGAACATCGCCGCGGATCTCGGCATCAGTCAACGCACTGTCGAGAACCATCGCGCCTCGATCATGCACAAGACAGGCTCGAAGTCGCTTCCGGCGTTGGCCCAATTGGCGCTGGTCGCTACCTGGCTCGATGCCTGGAACCTGGGTCCACCGGGTGACTTATCGTTACCGCGACCCAAGCCGAAATGGAATGGCGCATTACCGACCGACGCTTTCGGCGCCGCGGCATCCGCGTGCCGAGGCGGTACGGCGTGGATGAACGATCCAGTTGGATGCAAATCATGAAGCACGTCACCGTGGCGTGCCGGGGGTGATCGTTACTGTCCTCACGCTGGCTTGTTTCGTCATGGCCGAGGTCAGCGTGGCGTTCTTCCTGCTCAGTGCCCTGACGATCACGCTGCACCTGATCATGTATATGCTGAGGTATGCTGCGGCGATCCCGCTGCGCTATTCCCAGTCGGACCTGAAGCGCAGCTATCGCGTGCCGGGCGGGACCGGTGGCATGTGGTGCATCGCCGGGGTGGGGTTCCTCGGCGGCGCTTTCTCCTTCCTTGTCGGGTTCTTTCCGCTGACGCAGCTTCCGATGGGAAGTCCCGCGCTCTATCTCGGGCTGGTGCTGGGCGGCACCGTGGTGTTCACCGGGCTGCCGCTGCTGATCGGGATGCTACAGCAGAAGTCCTGGCCGGCACTCAGCCCGCCCGGAGCCGCTGCCACGAACGCTGTTTGACACAGCCGGCACGATGGGCAGTGTGGCGATCCGCGGAATGCCAGTTATGGATCACCCCTCGCAGATCGCCGCCCCCCTGCCGGACTTCGAGCCAATCAAAATGGAGGCACTGATGTCACGACGTACAATCTCATGGCACCAACTTGCAGCGGCGGGCGCCATCGCCTTGCTTGCGGCCTGTGCCCAGACTCCGCCGCAACCGGTCGCGTCAAACCCGCCGCCGGTGGCACCCGGACCGGCCGCTGTCTGGTATACTGTGGTGTTCGACACCAACAGCTTTGCCATCAATGCCGCTGGCCAGAAGGTGATCGCCGAGGTAGCCACCTACCTGCAGCATAACCCTGCCTCGGTCGCGACGCTCATCGGCAGAACCGACACGGTCGGCACCGCCGATTACAACATGCGCTTGTCGCATCGACGTGCCGATGCCGTGCGCGACGCGCTGGTCTATGACGGCCAGGTGGCGCAGGACCGGGTCGAGACGCGCTGGACCGGCGAGAGCCGCCAGGGGGTGCCAACTGGGGATGCCGCCGCGGTGGCGGCCAACCGGGTCGTCGACATCGCCATCCATTAGCCCTGCGACAGAACAGGCCGCCGAGTCGGATGCAGCATCCCGTCGTAACTGCGAGCAGGACACCGGCGGGTTGCTGCGTCCAACGGCCTGCCGACAATCGAAACCGTCGCGATCTTGGACGGTGATATCGCTCGCTCGAGGAGGCGATCATGAAACCACTTTTGCTTGTTGTCCTAGCCGGTATCCTGCTGGCAGTCTCCGCCTGTGTGGTGGAGCCCTACGGGGGCGGCCGGGGCGGCGGTTATTACGGAGGCGGGTACGGCGGGCGCGATTATGGGCACCGTGTATGGCGTCAATGATGCTTGAGAAGCCTCCTTTCAGGCGAGGGCCACGGTCAGCGGCCCAAGCCCGAAGATCAGTATCCCGCAGCGGTTGTCACATCGGTCGCCATAACAACGATCCCAGCAGTAAGGCTCACGCGTCTGCCGCGCCAGGCCAAACCGCGCGACACTACCCGCTCTGCGCGATCCGGCGCTGCATCCCCTCGAGGAGCTCGTGGATGTTGTATTGATGACGCGCAAGATATGCGGTGAAATCGGCACTCTGGGTCAGGCGCATACTGGTGCCCCCCGCGAGCATGTCGACGATCTGTGGTCTGCCGGTAGTCGTGCTGACAACCCAGTCCACCTGGGTGGTCGGGTTGTTCGGTCGCTCGACCGTGGTGATGACGATCTCGGTGTCCGCACTCGCCCGCGCAAGCCCAATGGTGACCCGAACCCCTTGATACTCGCCGAGATGGCCGGCGATTTCGGTCACCAGAAGGTCATGGAACAGGGTCATGTACTGCTTCTGCTGATCGGGCGTGGCGATCCGCCCGAAATGGCCTAGACAGAAGCGCGCTATGTCGTCGACATCCACACCTGCGTCGACGACCTGCTGCAGCCGCCGACGCTTTTCCTCGGGCGAGCCCGCGCTGTTGACGACAGCCACCAACTGCTCAGACGTGCTTTGGACGAAAGTGACTGCCTGCGGGCCTGACTGTGCCCAGGCGTATCTGGCCGTTCGCGGCAAGGTCGTCAGCAGAGCGGCAGCTCCGATAATGGTCATGGCCGTCCGGCGTGTCAGCATGATCCGGCACCGATTTCAGTTCACCCACTGGATCGTCGTTTACCGCAAGATCGTTCCGATGCGCGTTGATCCAGATCAACCGGCTGAACGCCGACCCGCTTGCAGAGCAAACTGTCGATTAGTGCTGTTGGTTACGATCAAGGTCGCCTCGACAGCTCTGCCGTGCCATGCCGCAATGCGCGCAACCCCCTGACTGGGGAGATCGTCCGTGGACTTCACCGGCAAGATGGCCCTGATCATCGGCGACGGCGGGATCGGCCGGTCCGCCACCCTCGGCTTTGCGGCGGGCGACGTCCGCGTGATGGCGGTGGACCATGACGAAGCCGCCGGCGAGGCCAGCGTCGGCGGGGTCCGCCAGCAAGGTGGCGAGGCGCTGTTCAACCGCGCCGACGTCAGCCGTGCGGCCGAGGTGCAGCACGACGTGCAGGCCACACTAGGATGCCTGGGGGCGGATCGACTGCTTCTTCAACAATGCCGGGATTGAGGGTAAGATCGCCGCCACGCCGGACTATGACGACGACATGTCCGACCGGGGGATCGCGGTCAATTTGCGCGGCGTGTTCGTTGGCATGAAGCACGTGCTGCCGGTGATGCTGCGCCAGGGCGTGCCGGCGGGAGATGCCGTTGCGGCAGCGGAGAATCGAGTCGTTGACATTGCCGTCCATTCGCAGTGCGACAGGAGAAGCCACCGATTTCGACGCAGCGTCCCGTCGCCGCTCGCGAACCGGAAACCAACGGGCCGCTTCGTCCATCCGATCGACGATAATCGACACCGTCGCGATCTCGCACGGTGACGTGTCACTTTCCTGTGGAGGCGATCATGAAACCAGGACTGCTTATTGCTCTCGCCGGTATTTTGCTGGCGGCCGCCGCCTGTGTGATGGATCCCTATGGCGGCGGCGGGCCCAACCGCGGGCCCGGCTATTATTACGGAGGCGGTTACTACGAACACGATTACGGACGCCCCGTGTGGCACCAATGATGCTTCGACAACGCTGGATGCGTTCCGGTGGTCTGCCATAAACCGCAGAACCGTGACCGCTGGCCCCGGTTCGCGCCCATGGCCCCGCAAGCTGGCGCATGAGCACTCCGCCGCGTGATCGGGCGGAACCAAACTCTGCGACGATGCTTCCCCTCTCCCCTGCCCTCCCCCTCAAAGTCGGAGGGAGAAGGTGGGAAATGCCCCCGCACCCGGTATTGCTTCGGCATGATCTGTACGTGTCTACTCTGTCGTCTGATCGCCGAGGCTCGACGCTAATTGGTGCGGGTCATCTCGGATGGGGAAAGCAGGGGGGGACGCCGGATGGACCGCACAATCGAGCAATCGGCCATGCGCAAGGTCTATTGGCGGCTGCTGCCGCTGTGCATGCTGGTCTATTTCTTCTGCTATCTCGACCGCATCAACGTGAGCTTCGCCGCGCTGACGATGAACAAGGACCTGGGCCTGGATGCCTGGGTCTACGGCCTGAGCTCCACCGCGTTTTATATCGGCTACTGCATCTTCGAAGTCCCCAGCAACATCGTGATGGAAAAGGTCGGCGCGCGGCTGTGGATCGCGCGCATCATGATCACCTGGGGGCTGATCTCCGGCGCCACCGCCTTCGTCGTCGGACCGGACAGCTTCCTGTCGATCCGCCTGCTGCTCGGCGCGGCCGAGGCCGGACTGTTCCCCGGCATCATCCTGCTGTTCACCTACTGGTTCCCCGATCACCACCGGGCGCGCATCGTTTCGGGCTTTACCCTGGCGCTGCCGGTGTCGGTGGCGCTCGGCGCGCCGATCTCCACGGCGATCCTCGGGATGGATGGGTTCCTCGGCGTCGCCGGGTGGAAGTGGATCTATCTGCTGGAAGCGGTCCCGACGGTGCTGATCGGCTTCGTGGTTCTGGCCTGGCTGACCGATAAGCCGGCGAAGGCCACCTGGCTAACGCCGACGGAACGGAATTGGTTGGTCGGCCGGCTGGAGGCGGAACGACGCGCGGTTGAGGCACGCGGAAAATTCAGCATCTGGCAGGGTTTGACCAACCCGAGGGTGCTGCTGCTGTCGGCCAACTATCTCGGCATCGTCACGCCCAGCCTGGGGCTGCTGCTGTTCGCACCGCAGATTATCAAGTCGCTTGGTGCCACCAACATGCTGACCGGCTACGCCACCATGCTGGCCTATGTCTGCGGCGCACTCAGCATGATGTTCTTCGGCTTCATCTCTGACCGCTCGGGCGACCGGCGCTGGACACTGTTCGTGACCTGCCTGATCGCCACGGTCGGGCTGGTCATGGCGGGGATGACGATGGGCACCTGGTGGTCGCTGGTCGGGATGTGCCTGTCCACCGCCGGGTTCTATGGCACCAAAGGGCCGTTCTGGTCGATGCCGGGGATGCTGCTAACCGGCACGGCGGCGGCGGCGGGGCTGGCGTGGATCAACTCCATCGGCAATGTCGGAGGGGCATTGGGCCCGGCACTGGTCGGCTGGCTGAAGCAGACCACGGGGAGCTATTCCGGCGGCCTGTACGGGCTGGCGGTGTTCACCGCACTTGCCGCGGTGATCGCGCTGGTCTCGCTGAACATCCCGAGCGCGAAACAACGCGAGGTGGAGGTCGTTGCGGCGCAGTGAGCACCCCAGGGGGCCGAGGGCGATCACGCATCGCCGGGCGATCGCGCCTGGCGGCTGTTCGTCGGGGCGTTGACGAGAGCCGTCGCGCTGGCCTCTCCGCTCTCGGGGCCATCATCTCGCCGGGGAAGCAATGGAGGAAAACCCGTGCTCGAAACCTATGAAGGCGGCTGCCATTGCGGTGAGGTGCGGTTCCGGGTGCGCACCGATCTGGCGGACCGCGGGGAATGCAACTGCTCGATGCCGGAGCGAATTAATGTTTCTGGTGGCGATGCGCAGGGTGGCGCGGCGGTCAGTCGCCCAGGTCCGGTTCCTTGCCCTCGTTCATGATGGCGTAGAGCCGGTTCATCTCCGCGTCGAACTCGGCCCAAAGCGCCGCCCCTTCGTCACGCGGCAGCACGTCCTTGCCGAAGCGAAACGCATTGTCCTCGCGGATGATGGCGAGCTGGTCAGGCCACGGCATCGCCTCCGCCGACTTGACCAGCGCCAGCGTGGCATGCAGCCGGCTGCGGACGCGGGCGACGATCGCATCGCTGGGCGGTTCGCTGATGTGCGACTCGGCCCCGAACAAGTCAGGTTGCGACACGGGCATGCCATTGAGGATAGCAGCCCAACCCGAGTCGGCCCAGACTTGGCGAACGCGATCCAGTCGCACATGGTGTCACCGTGTCCGCAACCTGGCGTAGCGAAAGACTGCCCGAACTGGTGCGCGCGCTCGCCGGCCGGCCACGGCACGAGGCGTTGCGCGGCCATGTGACCGAACTGCTGCGCTCGGGCTTCGGCGCACCGTATGAGGAGATCGGCCAGGAGGTCTATCTGCTGGACGGCCGTGGGCGCATCGACACGATGTGGGGCGCCACCGTCATCGAGCTGAAAAGCGATCTGCGGCGCGAGCTGGGCGACGTGCTCGCCCGCCTGCCGGTCTACCTCGCGGATGCCGCGTCCCGGTCGCGCAGTCCGCGCCCGGTTACCGGGCTGGCGACGGACGGCGCCACGTTCATTGCCTATGCGCTGCGCGACGACAGACTACGAGAGCTGGCCCGCTATGCCACCGACCCCGCGCGGCGTTACCGTGTTGGCTGCTGGCCCGATGCGGATACAGGACGCTCGCCATGGGAGGGAGGGGATCGCCCATAGGGGAGATCAAGCCGATGACCGGTCTATCTTTGCCAAGGCATACCGACGTAGAATACATTTCGAGTCCTCGGACTCTGGAGGCGACCATGAACGTTTATGACGTGTTTACGCCCACGGCCGTGCCAACCGTCACCTATATCGACCGCCAGGACCAGAACCTTGAGCAGCAACTGCGCTCAGCAATCAAGCAACCTGGGCTGATAGCGTCACTCTCTGGCCCTTCGAAGTCCGGCAAGACAGTGCTGGTGAATAAGGTGATCCCCCCAGACGATCTAATAGCCGTGTCAGGTGCCGCTATACGAAACGCAGAAATGCTGTGGGATCGTGTTCTGAATTGGATGGAAGCCCCAAGCGCGACGTCTACAACATCTGGCCATACTACGGGCGTCGAAGCCACTGGTAAGGCGAGTGGGAAGGCCAACCTGCTATTCGCGTCGGGTAAGGTTGAAGGTTCGCTCGGCGCAAGCTACGAGAATGAGCGGTCAAAAGAAACGACCGTCACTCGTGCTGGCATCGATCAGGTAGTACGGGAGATTGCAAACAGCAACTTTGTTTTATTCATTGATGACTTCCATTACATGCCAAAGGAAACTCAGAGCGACGTTGCAAGGCAGATGAAGGAGGCGGCCGAAAAGGGCGTCTGTATCTGCACAGCTTCCGTCCCTCACCGTGCGGACGACGTTGTACGGGGAAACCCCGAATTACGTGGGAGAGTGAAGGCGATCGATTTCGCATATTGGAAGCCCGTGGAGACTGTCGAGATCGGTGTCAGGGGATTCGACGTATTAGGCGCAAAAATCGATCGCCAGGTCATCGAGCGCTTGTCTGCCGAGGCGTTCGGATCACCACAGTTGATGCAGCAGATCTGCTTGCAGACGTGCTTCTATTTACAGATCGAGGAGCCATTGAGACATCCACAAGGGTTCAATGTTACTGAAAGCGATCTTAAGAAGATTTTCGAACATGCCGCCACGACGACCGAGTTTTCATCATTGCTTGATGCCTTGCATGCCGGGCCTAAACACCGCGGCACCCCGAGGAGCGAGTACGCGTTTGCTGACATTTCCCGCGGCGACGTGTATCGCTGCATTCTTCTCGCGCTGCTGAAAGACCCGCCGCAACTCAGTTTCACCTATGACGATATCTACCAAAGGACGCGACAGGTCTGCGTCGGTACTGCGCCGTCCGGCTCAAGTGTTGCCCAAGCGCTTAGCCAAATCCACGATATGGCCGCTGCAATCCAACCAGAGACGCCGGTGATTGAATGGAGCGATGATGTCTTGGACATCGCAGATCCCTACTTTTTGTATTATCTGAGATGCTCTCCACGGCTGGATAGTTTGCAAAGGCGGATGCAAAGCTGAAGGCCGCGAGCGTTTTGGCACGCCGTCGACTCAGCGGATGTCCGATTTTCAGGCATTGCAGCCGTTCGGGCATTGTCGACCGGACGTCGGATTCGGGTCGAAAGCGGGCCTTGTGGCCCGCTGGTCGCAGGGGTTTCCGGCGGGCACCACCCGCCCGCTTGTCGCTATCGGCACGATCACCAATCCGGGGTGGTACCTCCGCGGTGCCGGCATCTTTGATGAGGACACCTTGCCCCATTTCATCTCGCCGAACGGAAGTTGCGGAAGCCTTGCCGCATGGATGGCGGCGTCCAGGTCTGCCACTATTCTGGTAGGCACGATCAAGCCACCAATTACCAGATAATGGTTTTTGGTCTGGCTGCTTTCGTCAATGTAGACATCGTGCAGGACGGAGGGATCGGGCGGCTCGTGGGGCATTGTTCTGGTGTCGGCAAAAGGGACCAAACCCCCACGATAAGGGGATGGCCCCGAGTCGCGGAAGTGCAGCGATGTCCTATTCGGCGGTAGTCGCCGTTCCTCGCTTGGTCGGCGCCGGTTTCGTCACAGCGTTCCTTTGGCGCCCCTTGGACTCCTTCACCTTTCCGTGTCTAGGCTGCGGGGGCGTGTTTAGCGCTCGCCGCAGCGCCGCGTCGGCGCGACGGGCGATCTCAGCATCAGGGAGGGTGTCCGATGGCGTCTCGGCGATCTCAGGTAAATTCGGCATTGAGGAAACTCCTAGCGAAGCTTCCACGACCGCTTACGGCAATCGGGACCCTGGACAAGTTCGAAACCGGACTATCCTCTAGCACGGATGACCGCGGGATGGTGCTGGTCTCCTCCGCAATCGTCGAGCAGCTCGTCGAGGGGGTTATCCTGTCCCGTTGCGTCAGCAAATTCGACAAAGCTTGGCGAGAACGATTGTTCGGTTCTGGCCCAGATGGACAGGCGATACAGGGTTTTTACGGGAAGATTTTGGTCGGCCATGCTCTCGGCATATACAATACAGCCTTCTTCGAAGACTTAGACCGAATACGCAGAATCAGGAACGTATTTGCACACGCTCGGATGCCGCTCAGTTTCAAGTCTAAGTCACTAAGAACCGTATGCGATTTCCACGTACTTGATCCCCGGTTAACGCAATTTGCAGAGGCAGAGCGGACGCGCGGCAGTCCGCAAAAAGCGTTCCTGTCGGCGGTAGCTTTGTTGTCGATCGTCCTGTACACGCTGGCCAACAAGAATCGGCGGTATCGACCGCGTGCCAAAGTCAACAAGACTTGGGTTTACGCTGAGCCTCCGCCATCGCTTGATAGACCCACAAAACCAAATCCTCGGCGTCGGCAGTCCGGGGGTCGAAAGACCGAATCACCTTCGCGCCCGCCTGGACCATCCGTTCTGTAGGCTCCGTTTCGGATCGCGCCAACCTATTACGATCGCTCATAGTGGCCTCCGGCCTGTCACACTGCGCGGACCGTATTCCTGGGATTTGGCTTTGTCAAAGGTGTCGTCGGGAAACAATTCCTTGACACCCGTCCGACGTTCATTATATGTTCCAAAAAACTCAACGCATGGAGCAGCCAAAATGAACCCTCCTCCCACCCAGATCGCCGCCCTCG
>PLXO01000269.1 GCA_003151425.1 Acetobacteraceae bacterium | reverse complement strand
GTTGTCTTTGGGCGTCGCCTAAGCGCTACGGGACTACGTGGACTGGGCGATTGCCACCTTCCGAAAGGACGGATTTGCCGCCACCGCCGATTGGGGGGATCCATCCGGCCTGCCGGTGTTCATCGTTGGCATGCCCCGCTCCGGCACCACCCTGGTCGAGCAGATCGCCGCCAGCCACAGCCAGGTCTTCGGCGCCGGCGAGCGCAAGGATATCAGCGACATCCTTCGGGGCCTTGAGCAGGGTGCCACGCGGCGTCCGCCGGCAGAGTGGGGCCGCGACGCTGTGCCGCCAGGCGGCGTCGGCGCAGATTGCCAGGTTGCAGGCGCTGGGGGGCAGGCCGAGCGGGTGATCGACAAGCTGCCGGACAACTGCCTGAGGCTCGGCCAAATCGCGGTGCTGTTTCCCAACGCGCGGATCATCGTCTGCCGCCGCGACCCGCGCGATGTTTGCCTGTCCTGCTATGTCCAGCAATTCTCCGACGGTATGGCCTGGACGTCCGACCAGACGGACCTGGCCGTGCGCGCGCAGGAGACCGAACGGCTGATGGATCATTGGCGGGCGGTGCTGCCGCTCAGAATGATCGAGATCGAGTACGAGACGCTGGTCGCCGACCTGGAGGGTGAAAGCCGGCGGCTGATCGCGTTTCTAGGGCTTGACTGGGACCCCAACTCCCTCGCGTTCCACACCACCGAGCGCTCGGTCATGACGGCGAGCTACTGGCAGGTCCGCCAACCGGTTTACGCCAGTTCGCTGGGCCGCTGGCGCAACTACCGCCGGCACTTGCAGCCCTTGCTCGCCGGATTGGCCGGTCTGGTGCCCTCCGAGGACGATGTGGATTGGGATGCCCTGGCCGCCGATCCGACGACTGCGCTGGCGATCGCCATGCCTCACCACCGTGCGCGGCGGTTCAGCTATGCCGATCCGATCTATCGTGCCCTGCTGCGACGCAACCCTGACGATCCAACGGCACTGCATCTGCTCGGACTGTTGATGGTGGATCGCGGCGAATCGGCGGCGGCAGTCGCGTTGATCAGCCGGTCCCTGGCACTGCGGCCCGACAACGCACCGGCGCTGGCTGACCTCGCACGTGCCCAGGTCGCGGCTGGCGATGCAAAGGCAGCAGCCGAGACCGCCCGGCGTGCGATGGAACTCGACCCGGCCTTGCCCGACGCATCGATTCAACTCGGCTACGCACTGCTCATGCAACAAGATGCCGCCGGTGCGGTCGAGGTGTTGCAGCGCGTAACCGAGATGGCCCCGAGGTCGCTCGAGGCGCAGGTGGCCTTGGCGACGGCGCTGACCCATCAGAAGGATCACAGGTTTGCCGCGGAGGCTTGGCAGGCGGCCGTGGCGCTGAAGCCCAACGACCGCGGTTTGCTGTTCGGTTACGCCACGTCGCTCGGCGAAATCGAACGCTTCGACGAGGCGTTGGCAGCCTACCGGCAGGCCGAGGTGCTGACACCCGGCGACCCGCGCGCGCAATACGGCATCGTCCTGTGCCTGCTACACACCGGGGATTTTGCGGAGGCGGCTGCGGTGTGCAGGCGCGTGCTCGAGATAACGCCGGATCGGTCAGCGTTTTGGCTGGCGCTGGCCGATTGCGAGGCGCTGACGGGGCACTTCGATGCGGCGGCAGAAGCCTACCGGCATGCCCTGGCGCTTGAACCTGAGTCGGGTGAGACGCTCTTTGGGTTGGTGGCCTTGGGGAAGGACCGCGACAACAATACGACGGCGGATGCGGCAAAAAAGGCGCTGGACGATCGATCCAAGCCAGTGCTGGACCGCGTCGCGGCAGGCTTCGCGCTCGGGCGGCTGTGCGACCAGCACAAGGCGTATGACGAGGCTTTCGCGGCCTACGCACTCGCCAACGAGCTGCGGCGTGGCGAGCGGGCCGCGCTCGGCTCGGTGTTCGATCGGGTTGAATTTCATGGTGTGCTGGAGGGGCTGATCGCTTCGTTCGATCCGCAGACGTTCGCAGCCACGGCGGGATGGGGCGATCCGTCTGAGCTGCCGGTGTTTATCGTTGGCACGCCGCGCTCCGGCACCAGTCTGGTGGAGCAGATCGCTGCCAGCCACCCGCTCGTATTTGGCGTCGGCGAGCAGAAGGTGATTCACGATATTCTGACCCGCTTCGGGGACACGCAGACGCCAGGCAGCCAATTCACCTGGAACCGGGCATCCGTGCGGCGCGAAGCGATGGCCCACCTGCAATATCTCCGCGACCTGGGCGGCGGCGCAATGCGGGTCATCGACAAGATACCAGATAATATCACGAACCTTGGCCACATCGCCGTCCTGTTTCCGCATGCACGCATCGTGGTCTGCCGGCGCGACCTGAGGGATGTGGGCCTGTCGTGCTTCTTCCAGTATTTCCGCGACGAAGCGGTGACGTGGACGGACGATCTGGCAGATTGCGGATTTCGGGCGCGAGAGATCGAGCGTTTGATGGCGCATTGGCGCCAGGTGCTGCCGATTCCCATTCTGGAGATCCAATACGAAACCCTGGTCGCGGACCTTGAAGGCGAGAGCCGCCGGCTGATCGATTTCCTGGGTTTGGATTGGGATCCGGCGTGCCTCTCTTTCCATGAATCCGAGCGGGCCGTCATGACAGCCAGTCACTGGCAGGTGCGCCAGCCGCTGTACGCCAGTTCGGTCGGGCGCTGGCGACACTACCGCCAGCATCTCGCGCCGTTGCTGCGGGAGCTGGAGGGGGTGGCACTGCCGGACGACGAAGACCCCACCCACGCTGGCTAGAGCATTTTCAGGCGGACAGGAAAAGCAAACCGCCGCAGGATGGAACGGCTCCACGAACAGATGGGCACCGATCATTGCGCGCCGGAGACGGCACAACCCCCAGAGCCATGCGCAAGATCCAGAGGATTGCTGCATGGCCCGCGATCGCATCGCGGACCATGTTGCTTTATGGGCTTGGCGCCAGATGGCCAGCCATTCCGGCGCCATCCCGTGAACCGGCAGGTCGATGGACAAGCGATGATCCTGGTGTTCGAGATGCTGTGGGTCGGCACCCAGCACGCGCCCGGCAACAGCGCCACCATCCAGGCGATCGCGCGCGGCTTCCCGGAGCAGGCGGTGCGCGTGTTCGCCGAGGTGAGCCATCTGGCGGAATTGCTCACCGATCCGGCGCTGACCGCCTGCGCCAATGTCGACTTCGTGCCGATCGCAATCTATCCGGCGTATCGCGGCAAGACCCATCTCGTCGCCTGGGGACGCTTCCGGCAGGAGCTCGCGACGCTGCGGCACGGTCTGGCGCAGGCGCCGAAGGGCGAACCCTGCCTGCTGATTCTGATCTCCGCTACGCCGACGGCGATCTTCGCCGCCTCCCTGCTGGCGCGGCTGGCCGGGCGGCGCGTCGGCGTCCAGGTCGGCCTGCACGGCAACCTGAACGACGCGTTCGGCTGGCGGCCGCGCCTTCGCTGACCCGCGCCTTCGACCTGTGCTCGGCGCTGACCGCGCGACATCCGAAGCGGCTGCGCTTCATGGTGCTGGAGGAGGGGATCCGCGACACGCTGGCAACCCTGCTGCCCGCGGCGGCGGCGCGGACCGGCGTGCTCGAACTGCCGATCAACGTCGCCGAGGTCGCCGGTCAGCGGGTCCCGGCGTTCGCCCCGCCGATCCGCATCGGCCTGGTCGGGCTGGCAACGGTGGCGAAGGGCACCGAGCTGTTCCTGGACATCGCGCGCGAGATGACGGCGCGGTTCCCGGGCAAGGTCGCCTTCCACCATGTCGGGCGGCTGACGCCGGACGCCGATCCCGCGCCATTCGCGGTGCTGGCGGAGCCGCCGTCGGCCGCCCACCTGTCGCGCGCCGAGTTCACCGCGCGGCTCGCGACACTGCACTACGTGTTCCTGCCGATCCGCGAGGGGTATTACAATCTGTCGGCCAGCGGCGCGCTGCTCGATGCGATGACCTGGGCGAAGCCGGTCATCGCGCGCGCGCTGCCGATCGTGACCCCGCATTTCCGGCGGTTCGGGGATATCGGCTATCTGTGCGACAGCGACGCCGGGATGCGGTCGGCGGTGGAAACCATCCTGACCGGCATGGACGCGGACCGCTTTGCGCGCCAGGTCGCGGCCATGCAGGCGTTGCGCGCCGCTCGCACGCCGGCGGCGTTGGCTGGTACGTATCGCGCTATGGTAGAGCGGGAATATCCCGGGCTGCTGACCGCACGGCCGGCGGGATAACGGGTCGCGTAGAACACTTGGACCCTCAGCCCAGCAAGCGGCCGATCACGCGCGCGGTGTAGTCGACGACCGGGATGATCCGGCCGTAGTTAATCCGGGTCGGGCCGATCACCCCGATCGCGCCGACGATGCGCCCGGCTTCGCCACGCGCCGGGGCCACCACCATCGACAGGCCGGTGGCGCCGAACACCCCGCTCTCGGCGCCGATGAAGATGCGCACGCCATCCGACTGCTCCGCCAGTTCCAGCAGGCGCAGCATGGTTTCCTCGGTCTCCAGCCGCTCGAACAGGGTCTGAATCGCGGCGAGCCGCTCGATCTGGGTGACGTCGGACAGCAGCTTGGCCTGGCCGCGCACGATCAGGCTGCCGGCGCGCGCGTCGCCCGACCAGGTGGCCAGCCCCGCCTCCACCACCAGCGCGGACAGCGCGTCCAGCTCGGTGCGGTTGGCGGCGATGTCCTCCATCACCAGGCGGCGCAGCTCGGCCAGTGGGCGGCCGGACAGCCTCGCGTTCAGGTAGTTGCCGGCCTGCTGCAGGGCCGAGGGCGGCAGGCCGGGCGGGATTTCGATCACCCGGTTCTCCACCTGGCCGTCGCCGCCGACCAGCACCACCAGCGCCCGGCCGGGGCCGAGTGCCACGAACTCGATATGCTTCAGCGGGCCCTCGGATTTCGGCGCCAGCACCAGCCCGGCGGCGGCCGACAGGCCGGACAGCATCGTGCTGGCCTGGGCCAGCGTGTCCTCCAGGCTGCGACCGGCAGACCCGAGCGCCGCGGTGATGGAGGTGCGCTCCTCCTCGGTCAGTTCGCCGAAATGCAGCAGCCCGTCGACGAACAGCCGCAGCCCGCGCTCGGTGGGCAGCCGGCCGGCCGAAGTGTGCGGCGCATAGAGCAGCCCGGCATCGGTGAGGTCCGCCATGACGTTGCGGATGGTGGCGGGCGAGACGTTCAGCGGCAGCCGGCGCGACAGGGTGCGGCTGCCGACCGGTTCGCCGGTCTCCACATATTGCTCGACGATCTCGCGCAGCACCGCGGCCGAGCGCGGATCGAGGCCAGGCGGCAGTGGCGTCGCCCTCACCGAGAGCAGTGGCGGCGCGCCGGTCGGGGTCACAGGCTTGTCCATCGGGGTTGAGCTCCAGCCGCCAGAGGTAGGCAGCGGCGGCGATCCGGTCAATTCAGGCAAGCAGCCGCGACTCTGCGCCGGGGATCAGTCCACGGGGTTAACGCGCCGAACGACCGCGGGATCAGCGCCGGGGATCAGCACCGGGCAGCAGCCCGGGGATTAGCCTCAAGGATCGGCGCAGGGATCGGCGTTGGCAGCAACCCCGTGCGGGCGAGAAACGCGTGTGCCGAGGGTACCATGAGATCGCCGGTGCGGCGAACGAAATCGGCCAACTCTGCAAACGGAACGACGATCAGGGGTTCGTATTCCGCGTTGGCGTGCGTTCGGTGGGCCTGCAGCACCTGGGCACCGGTCAACGTCGTGACCAGCGCGATGCCGACATCCGAGACATGGCTGCCCGGGTGCTCGACCACGCAGAGCGGGCGCGGGCGTGCCACCTGATCGGGCTGGATGCCGAGTTCCTCGGTCAGTTCGGTCAGCACCTGCACCGCGAGATCGACCGAGCCGTCGGCGGCAACCGCGGAGGGATCGACGCTGCCGGCTGGGGGCAGTTGCCACATGCCGGGTTGGTAGATCGCCGCGGGATGGCGCCGCCCGAAGGGCACGCCGTCGGCGCAGCGCAGCACGCCGCAGACCGCGAGGGGCCGCAGCCCGAGCGCTGCGAACAACTCGGGCTGCTCCATCTGCGCCACGATCCGGCGGAATTCCGTGATATGGCCGGTGATCTCGGTGGGTGTGATCCGGTCGGCGCTGAACACGCGTCCGTTGAACAGGGCGCCAGCGCCGCCCTCGGCCACGCGCCGTGCGGCGGTGCGCCAAAGGTCTTCCACAATGGCATCGAGCGATGCGTCCAGATCGGGCATCGGCCGCACGACCCGAACCCGCACCGCCGGGTCCAGTTCATGCACGACGAAACCGTGCAACGACTTGCTCCAATCCATCGTGTCACCAGTCAAAACCGTGGCAGCCGGCGGCGGCTTATGTCAATTTGTCCCGCCGAAGGTCGACACCCCGGCCACCATAAGTTGCCTACCAACAAGATGCCGGACCCTATGACCGAGACAGCGACACGCGCCAAGTCCGCAGCGCAGGAGACCGAGCACTTCGACGTCGTCATCGTCGGGGCAGGTATCTCCGGGGTCGGTGGTGCGTATCACCTTACCAAGCAGTGCCCCGGGATGACCTTCGTCGTCCTCGAAACGCAGGCGAGCTTCGGCGGCACGTGGCTTACCCATCGCTATCCGGGTATCCGGTCCGACAGCGACCTGTATACGTTTGGCTATCGCTTCAAGCCGTGGACCAGTGCACCGATCGCGACGGCTGCCGAGATTCTCCGCTACATGGGCGAAGTCATCGACGAGAACGACCTCGGCCCGCACATCCGCTATCAGCACAAGATCATCTCGGCAAGCTGGTCGAGCGACAAGAAGCTCTGGACGTTGGAGGCCACAAGGACGGACACCGGCGAGGCGGTCCGCTTCGCCGCGAACTTCCTCTGGATGGGCCAGGGATACTATCGGCATTCGCAGGGCTACACGCCGGCCTGGGAGGGGATGGAGACCTTCAAGGGCCAGATCGTTCATCCGCAGACGTGGCCGGAGGACCTGGACTACGCGGGCAAGACTGTCGTCGTCATAGGCTCCGGCGCTACCGCGGCGACACTCATTCCGGCGATTGCGGCCGAGTGCGGTCATGTCACGATGCTGCAACGGTCGCCGACCTGGTTCCGGACGGGCCGCAATGCGATCGCGATCGCCGACGAGCTACGGGAACTGGGTATCGACGAGGCGTGGATCCACGAGATCGTGCGCAAGAAAATCCTGCACGACCAGTCCGTCTTCACCAGCCGCTCATTTACCGAACCGGAGGTCGTGAAGCAGGAACTGCTTGCGGCGGTGCAGGCCTACCTGGGGCCCGATTACGACGTGGCAACACACTTCACGCCTAGCTACCGCCCATGGCGGCAACGCATTGCCTTCATTCCGGACGGCGACCTTTTCGCGGGGATTCGCGCCGGCAAGGCATCCGTCGTCACGGATGAGATCGAGCGGTTTACCGACACCGGTCTCCTGCTGAGGTCCGGCAGGCAGCTGGACGCCGACATCATCGTCACGGCCACGGGCTTCGATCTCAACGTGCTCGGCGACATCGAATTTACTATCGACGGCAAGCCGCTCGTCTTTTCCGATACGGTCACCTATCGCGGCATGATGTTCACCGGCGTGCCCAACATGGCGTGGGTCTTCGGGTATTTCCGCGCCAGTTGGACGCTGCGGGCAGACCTGGTCGGCGACTTCGTTTGTCGGCTGCTCAATCACATGAAGGACATAGGCGCGCGGCAGGTCACGCCGACCCTGCGACAAGAGGACAAGGACATGGTGTTGCTGCCCTGGATAGATCCGGAGAATTTCAACCCGGGCTATCTCATGCGCGGCATGCACCTGCTGCCGAAACGAGGCGACAAGCCTGAATGGCAGCACACCCAGGACTATTGGACCGAGAAGGATCAGTTCCCTGCCGCCGATCTCGACGACGGCATTTTCGTTTACGCGTGATCCCGATATCGCCGCGTAGATCGGCGCGACGGGCTGGCTGATTCGCCGGTCCTGCCAAGCAAATCCAGGGACCGCGATTCCCGGCGCGGCAATTCGCGCGAGACAGAAGGCCACCTCTCTGCCATCTGTCCCGGGTTCATCAGGAGATCGCCATTTATGCCCCAATCTGGCATGCGCCCATCCGGCCGCGCCTACGACGCGCTTCGCCCCCTCTCGCTTGAAACCGGCTTCGCCCGGCACGCCGAAGGCTCCTGCCTGATCCGCATGGGCGGCACCGAGGTGCTGTGCGCCGCCAGCGTCGAGGCCCGGGTGCCGCCGTTCATGCGCAACTCCGGAGTGGGCTGGGTGACTGCGGAATACGGCATGCTGCCGCGTGCCACGCATACCCGCGGCGACCGGGAGGCGGCGCGCGGCAAGCAGTCCGGCCGCACCCAGGAGATCCAGCGGCTGATCGGCCGGTCGCTGCGCGCGGTGGTCAACCGGGCCGTGATGGGCGAGATGACCATCACGCTCGACTGCGACGTGCTCAATGCCGATGGCGGCACGCGCTGCGCGGCGATCACCGGCGCCTGGGTGGCGCTGAACTTGGCCTTCCGCCACCTGCGCAAGATGAATGTGCTGAAGGCCGATCCGCTGGTCGGGCAGGTGGCCGCCGTGTCCTGCGGCCTGACCGAGGCCGGAACGGTGCTGGACCTGGACTACGCGGAGGACTCCGCGGCCGCGGCGGATGCCAACTTCGTGCTGACCAGCGCCGGCGGGATCGTCGAGATCCAGGGCACGGCGGAGAAATCCCCATTCTCCGAGGCGCAGTTCCTGGAGCTGATGGTGCTCGCTCGGGGCGGCACGACCGCGCTGTTCGCGGCACAGTTGCAGGCGGTCGAGGCGGCCTGATGCCACGTCGTCTGGAACCGGGCGGGCGGCTGGTGCTGGCCAGCCACAATCCCGGCAAGCTGGCCGAGATCGCCGATCTGGTGCGCCCGTTCGCACAGGACGTGGTCTCGTCCGGCGCGTTCGGGCTGCCGGAGCCGGTGGAGGACGCCCCCGATTTCGTCGGCAACGCACGGATCAAGGCGCTGGCGGCGGCGCGGGCGACCGGGCTGCCGGCGCTGGCCGACGATTCGGGGTTCTGTGCCGGCGCGCTGGACGGACGGCCGGGGGTGCACTCGGCACGCTGGGCCGGGCCAGGGAAGGATTTCGCCGCCGCGATGGCACGGGTGCACCGGGAGATCGGCCCGGTCGGCGATCGCGCCGCCTGGTTCATCGCGGCGCTGTGCCTCGGCTGGCCGGACGGACATACGGAGACGTTCGTCGGCCGGGTGGACGGCATCGCGATTTTTCCCCCGCGCGGGACCCTGGGCTTCGGCTACGACCCGATGTTCGTGCCGACGGGTGCCACCGAGACGTTCGGCGAAATGGAACCGGAGGCGAAGCACGCGGTCAGCCACCGCGCGCGCGCCTTTGCGCAGCTTATCGCCGAGTGCCTCACCTGACTTCTGACCGTCGCCCGTCGCCTCTCCCCCTGGAAGAGGCCGAAGCGCGCAGCGCTCCGGGTCAGGGCCGCGCTCGCCTGCGCGCACCACCCCGTCAGGCGGCCTCCGCCAACGGCCCGATATAGTAGCGCGACTGCGGCCGGATCAGGCGGGCCTCGGCGGTCTGCTCCAGCGCATGGGCGATCCAACCGGCGACACGCGCCACGGCGAACACACCAGTAAAAGCGTCGCGCGGAATCTCCAGCGCCTCCAGCAGCAGTGCGGTGTAGAATTCCAAATTGGTTTGCAGTGAGCGCGTGGGTTTGCGCCTGGCCAACACGGCCAGCGCGGCCCGTTCGATGTGCTCGGCGAAGCGAATGCGCCCCAGGTCGCGGCCGAGCGATTCAACCGCGCGCTTGACCACGTCGGAGCGCGGATCGGTGACGCGGTAGACGCGGTGGCCGAAGCCCATCAGCCGGTCGCCGCGCAGCACCGCGGCGTCGAGCCAGGCCTCGGCGTTCTCCGGGGTGCCGATTTCGTCCAGCATGTCGATCACCGGCCCGGGCGCACCGCCGTGCAACGGGCCTTTCAACGCGCACAGCGCCGCAGTGACCGAGGAGGCCAGGCCGGCGGCAGTGGAGGCGACGACGCGGGCGGTAAAAGTGGAGGCATTCAGACCGTGATCCGTCGCGGTCAGCAGGTAGGTTGCCAGCGCGGCGGCTGCCTTGGGTGCAGCCGGGGTACCGCGGAGCATGCGCAGCAGGTCGGCGGCGTGGTCCAGCGTCGCGTCCGGCGGTACCGGCACAGCGCCGACACGGGTACGCAGCACCGCGGCCAGGCCAACCGCCATCGTAGCGGTGAGGCGGAGTGGCAGGTCAGTGGCATCGTCGGGAACGGCGGCCAGCAGCAGTCGCAACGCTTCGATCGGCGCCAGTCGGGCGGCCTGCGGCAGCCGGGGACAGATCTCGTCGAACACCGCGACGCGCATTGCCGCCAAGTCGCGGCGCAGCGACGGTTCCGAGAGGTTGCCTTGGGCGAAGCCGCGCCACAGTTCGGCGATCAGCCACTCGACGCTGCGGTGGCCGGCGATGTCCTGCAGGCGGTGGCCGCGCAGCACGAGACGACCCGCTTCGCCGCCCACCTCGCTGAGCACTGTCTCGGCGGCGCCGACGCCGGCCAATCCGCTGTCGAATGTCATGTGCGGGCCCCTTTCGCTGGCTACCGGCGCTGGGTTGGTGGGCCGATTGACCGGTATGAGGGCAGCGCGGAGAATGGGTGTCGTCAATCTTGATCAACTCAATCAACATATGGTCTCAAGCGCCGTTGAACCGGTCGAGTGGCTGGCGGCCGAGGCGGCTCTGGCGCGGCTCGGGGTCGCGCGACAGACGCTGTACGCCTATGTCAGCCGCGACTTGGTGCGGGCGCGGCCAGCCGGGGACGACCCGCGTTGCCGCCTGTACGATCCGCGCAGCATCGACGCGCTGCTGGAGCGTCGACGGCGCGGCCGGGCGCGCCAGGCGGTGGCGGCCTCGACGATCGATTTCGGCGAGCCGGTGCTGGTCTCGCGCATCACGCGCATCGCTGACGGCGGCCTGCTGTATCGCAGCCAGGATGCGATCGCGCTGGCGCGAACCGCGACGTTGGAAGAGGTAGCGGTGCTGTTGTGGCAGGCGCCGGCATTTCCATGTCTGCCGGCCTCGGTGTTCATCCCGGACGAATCCCGGTCGCCGATCGCGCGCTGTCTGCGGCGGGTGGCCAGTCTGACCGGGCCGGCCATCTGGGCGCGCGGCGCCGCCGCACTGCACGCGGACGCGGCGGCGTTGCTGCGGCGCATTGCCGAGGCCGCCTGCAACGCACGCGCGGAGGGCCACCTGCACGCGGCGATGGCGCGTGCCTGGTGGGCGGACGCGGCTGGGGCGGACCTGATCCGCCGCGCGCTGGTGCTGTGCGCGGATCACGAACTGAACGCCTCCGCCTTTGCGGTGCGCGTGTTTGCCTCGACCGGGGCAGCGCTGCCGGCCTGTCTGCTGGCGGGGCTGGCCGCGCTGAGCGGCCCGCTGCACGGCGGCATGACCGAGCGGATCGGCGCTCTGCTCGCCGAGCCTGGTATGCAGACGGACCCACGCGCGACGGTCGCCGCGCGGCTGGGGCGTGGCGAGCTTCTCCCGGGCTTCGGTCATCGGCTGTACCCCGATGGTGACCCGCGCGCCGCGGCGCTGCTGGCGCCGCTCGACCCGGGCGCGTGGTGGCGCGGCATGCTCGGCGCTGTGCACGACCTGACCGGGCTTCACCCCAATATCGACCTGGCCCTGGTAGCGCTGGAACGCACGCAACACCTGCCGGCAGGGTCAGCCCTGGCGATCTTCGCCGTTGGCCGCACCGCCGGCTGGATCGCGCATGCGCTGGAACAACGTCAGGATGGCCGTCTGATCCGTCCCCGCGCCATCTATGCGGGGTCGGAGGCAGCGGCGGAGACGCGCTGACGTTCGGCTGGTTACGTCGCGGGCACGACCCAACTCGGCAGCACCTCGGCGGCGGCGACGGCGAGAAACTCGCTCGTTAGCCCGTCTTTCGCTACTCGGGGTTGAGAATCGCCCAACTTGCTGATTTTTCACGGTTGCCGGCGCCAAGGTCGGCACCACAGGGCGCTGGATCATGCTGACCCGGGAACCTCCGCCGCGGTAATCCTGGGGGGTGGTTGGGCGGGCAAGCTCAGTTTCAGCTGTTGCAGCAGGATCGCCTGATTCGCTTCGGGTTCGGTGTAGCGCGACAGCGTGACGGTGCGTCCATCTGTCGTCGGCAGATACACATCGACCATCTGGATCGCCGCCATCTTCTCCAGCACCGACCTCGGCGTCAGTCCCGGCGCCAGGGATCGGAGCCGCTGCTTCAGCGTAACCTGCAGCCAGTAGGCCAGGAATGCGACGAAGATGTGCGCTTCGATACGCTCATCGGTTTGGCGGTAGATCGGTCGGATCGCCAGGTCTCCCTTCAGTTCCTTGAATGCCTGCTCCACCTCGACCAACAGCAGGTAGAACGCCCTGAGCTGCGCTGGATCGCTACCTGCCACATTCGAGCGCAGCAGGTAGCTGCCTTCCCGGCGGCGGGCTTCGCGCAATCTCTGCCGGTTCAGTTGAAAGCCGAATGTCTCCGGCGTGACCGCCTGATCCCCCGCCTTCGCAGGGGTAAGCTCTTGTCGGACAGCTGGAGGTCGATGATCCGCCAAGCTGCTGGCCCAGCCTCGTTCCTGGCGGCCCCCAGCTTGAGCAGCAACTGGTCGCGCGTCAGTTTCTGCTGGCGCAGCTCGTGCAGGCGCTTGATCAGCTTCTTGAGCCGGCGGCGCCGCATCGCCTGCTCTTTGTCACGGCGGGCGCCGCTGCGAGCCAGGATGTAAAGCTCGCCGTCCTGTTCAACGAGTTTCACCTGCACCGCCTCGCGAACCTGCGCCCACGGCGTGGTCAGAAAGTCCTGCTCCAGCTGACTGAGCCGTCCGCGTGGTGTTCCCACCAGATAATAGACCGGCGTCTCGGATGCGCGCATCTCGGCCAGCACTTCTTCCGTCGGGATGCCGCGGTCCATCAGCTTGGCGGCGCGGCGGCGGCGCTGGGGGCGGGTGAGGTGCGCAGTTTCACCGGCAGCTACCTGATCGCGTTCGTGGCCAGCGGTCTCGCGTGCCTGATGGCGGCGCTGCTGGTGCTTCGCATCGCCCGCCGCCCGACGCTGGCCGCCAGCCCGGACTGAGGCGGGGCGGCGTCGGTTTGGCCTCGGCCTGAGCCGGGGTGCCAGCGGTTAGGCTGGTTTGTCGGCTGCTTTGATGTCTGCGACCGGCGCGCCGGTGATGCGTCGCAGCTCGGCCGGGGTGGTCTGGAAGACGTTGGTGGGCGTGCCGGCCGCGGCCCAGATCGTGTCGAGCGCCAGCAGGTCTTCGTCCAGCAGCAGCAGGGGCGGCGTGATGTGGCCGATCGGCGCGACGCCGCCGATGGCGAAGCCGGTGGTGGCGCGCACCCAGTCAGCGTCGGCACGGGTGAGCTTCATCCCGAGCGCGGCCGCGGCCTTCGCCGGGTCCACCCGGTTGGCCCCCGACGTGATGATCACCGCGGCGCGGCCGGCATGGTCTCCCACTGGGCGGAACACGATCGACTTGGCGATCTGCGCGACGGTGCAGCCGACCGCGGCCGCGGCATCGGCCGCTGTGCGCGTGCTGGCGGGGAATTCGGTGATGGTGTCGGGGTGGCCAGCGGCCGAAAGCGCCGCTCGCACGCGCGCGACAGACCCTAGCTGCTCCGACATTGCCTATATCTCCCCGTCATGGACACGCTGGCGCTCTATATCCACTGGCCGTTCTGTCTGGCCAAGTGCCCGTACTGCGACTTCAACTCGCATGTGCGCGAGCGCATTCCGCAGGCGCGGTTCGCCGCGGCGCTGCGGCGGGAGCTGGCGTGGGAGGCGGCGCGGCTCGGCCGGCGGCGGCTGGGGTCGATCTTCTTCGGCGGCGGCACGCCGAGCCTGATGGCGCCGGAGACGGTGGCGGCGCTGATCGAGGATGCCGGGCGGCTGTTCGAGGTGGCGCCGGGGGTCGAGATCACGCTGGAGGCCAATCCCACCAGCGTCGAGGCCGGGAAGTTCTCTGCCTTTCGGGCGGCCGGGGTGAACCGCGTGTCGCTGGGGGTGCAGAGCCTCGATCCGGTGGCGCTGGAGATGCTGGGACGGCGGCACTCGGTGGCGCAGGCCGTCACCGCGCTGGAGCTGGCGCGAGGGATTTTTCCGCGCGTGTCGTTCGACCTGATTTATGCGCGGCCGGGGCAGGCGCTGGCGGCGTGGCGGGCGGAGCTGCGCCAGGCGCTGGCGCTCGCGGCGGACCATTTGTCGCTGTACCAGTTGACGATCGAGCCGGGGACTGCATTCGCAATGCTGCACGCTCGGGGGGAGATCGTGCTGCCGGAAGGTGATGACGCGGCCGCGTTGTATTTGGCCACGGCGGAGGAAGCGGGGCAGTTCGGGCTGGCGGCGTATGAGGTCTCCAATTATGCGGCGCCGGGGGCGGAGAGCCGGCACAACCTGGCCTATTGGCGGTATGCGGATTACGCGGGGATTGGGCCGGGCGCGCATGGGCGCATCAGCCGGAACGGGGCGTTGTTCGCCACGCGGCGGCATCGCGCGCCGGAGGTGTGGGCGGAGCGCGTGGAGCGCGACGGGCACGGAACGACCGATGAAACGGCGTTGCCGCCGACGGACCGCGCGCGCGAGATGCTGCTGATGGGGTTGCGGCTGGCCGAGGGGATCGACGAGGCGCGCTTTGCCGCGCGGACCGGCGTCGCGCTGGATGACGCGGTGGACCAGGATATTTTGCGGCAAGCGATCGAGGCGGCCTACGTTACGCGCGCGGATGGACGTCTGACCGCCTCATCGGAGGGTCGATTGCGGCTGGATGCGCTGCTCCCGGCGTTGGTCAGGTGACGTCGCGACTTGGAATCACGCGCCGTTCGCCACGAACCGCGGTTTGCGCCCTTGTTTGGCGGCGTTCTCGGCGATCGTCCGCAACCGGCGCTGCTTGGAAGCGGTGCACCGAGCACCGTCGTTCGCCGGAAGAAAATCGACTCCAACCATCCCCCAGTTCCCGCTTGCGGTAGACCAAGTGTCGTTCCGGAGCTGCAGGGCTGATCGTCTTCATAGCCAACCAGTTCCGCGATCCGTGAGAGCGCGAGGGTTCCCACCGTCTCGGTCTTGATCCGTTCGTCGAGACAGGGTCGGTCGATGCCGGCCGCAAGCGACCTAGCGAGCGCGGCTTGTCGGCGCGAGGCGCGGATGGCGGCCACGCATTTCCGCCAGAGCGGGCATTCACCGGCTGAGGTCGCCCTGCGCCAGAACCTTGGGTTCCAGACATGAGGCGCGACGCGGCCACTGCCGGAGTGCCACCTGCGGCAACTTGCCCCACGCTCACCGTTGGGTAGGTTATGGCGTCATATCAATTGATTACGCCAGCCTGTGTGGGACTACCGCGCGGTGTCATGGAGCAGAATTGGGCGATCTTTCGTGGGTTGGTTCGGGCGTTCTGGCTGGATGTGCCGGTGCTGCTGGCGGCCTGGATATGCCGGTGCTGCTGGCGGCCCGCTATGGCGCCGGGCCGATCCACTTGCTGCTGCGATGCTCCATCTGCCGGGGCCGAATAGGTGACAGGTCTTAACCAATTGGCAGACACGGCCGTGATACCAGGGGGAGCGTCGTCGCAAGTACAACAAGTACAAGGTGTGTTTTGGATCATGGGGCGTTCATGCAGGCTGAGAGTGACCGTCGAGGTTCAGCAACGCCCTCGTTGCAGAGAAGCAAGCACTTCATCCGTTAGATTCTCGGGATTGCGTTCATCCTGATCGCGGTGTCGTTCAGTGGCTTGGGTGTGTGGATCTATAGCGCCAGCCGCGATGCCTTGTTGGGCGAAATGGAAGGCACGATCCATTCCGCCGGGCTATCTGCGGCCGACGGCATCCAGAAATGGTTGGATGGCCGGTTCCTGCTCGTGCGCGGACTCTCCGACGATGTCGCTGCCGCCGCCGGCGCGCCCGAAGCGACCCGGGCATTGGTCAATCGCAAAGTGTTAAGCGACACGTTCTCAACGGCCTATTTCGGGGTGGAGGCCAGCGGCGCGTTTATCACCTCGAATCTGCGTCCCCTGCCCGCCGGCTACGACCCGCGCAAACGGCCTTGGTATGATGCCGCTGTTAAGGCCGGGGACCTGGCCATGACGCGGCCCTATGTCGATGCCACCACGCATACGCTGGTGGTGACCATCGCGCGTCCCATCACGGTCGACCATCACCTTCTCGGCGTCGTCGGCGCCGACCTGCCGCTTGATGCGCTGGCAAGCTTTCTGCACTCGGTGGATCTCGGTGGCAGAGGCTTCGTCTTTCTGGTGGATGCCGACGGCGTGGTCCTTGTCCACCCCGACAAAGACAAGATCATGAAGCCATCGGGCGTCAATCCGGCCACCGCACAGAATATCGGTCTTGGGCAGGAGCACGCGGCAACCATCACGCGCTTTTTTCCGATCACCGGATTGCCGACGGCCAAATGGTATGTCGGCGTATCCCTGGAGAGCGCCAAGATATTTGCTCCGCTGCACAAGCTGGCCGTGGTGCTGATCCTGTCTGTGACAGCGACGATGGCGCTGGTTCTGGTGCTGCTGGGTCTGCTGTTCGTCCGACTGGTGTCACGGCCCATCAGCGAGATGACCCGCGCCATGATCGCCTTGAGCATGGGACAGTTGGAGATCGCCATTCCCAACCTTCGCCGCCGGGATGAGATTGGCGCGATGGCTGGCGCCGTGCTGGTGTTCCGTGAAAGCATGCAGACTGCGGCGCACCTTGCCGCCGAGCAGGCAGCCGAACGCGAAAGTGCGGGCGCCGAGAAGCTGGCGGCACTGGTCCAGATGGCCAACGCGATCGAGACCGAGGCCAACGCAGCGCTGAGCCAGGTGAGCGACCGCAGCGCCGCCATGGCGAAGACCGCGGGCGAACTGCACGACAGCGCCGCGCGCACCGGCGCGGCCGCCCAAAGCGCTGTCGAAACAGTATCACAGGCGCTGGCCAACGCCCAGATGGTGGCCACCGCCACCGAGCAGCTCAGCACCTCAATTCGCGAGATCGGCGGCCAGGTGACGCAGTCCACAGCCTTGGTCGGCCGCGCCGTCGAGGCGGGTAAGCAGACTCGCGTCGACATTGAGGCACTCACCGGCCAAGTTGCCGGCATCGGCGCGGTTGCCGACATGATCAGTGATATTGCGGCCCGCACCAACCTGCTGGCGCTGAACGCGACCATCGAGGCGGCGCGCGCTGGAGACGCCGGTAAAGGCTTTGCCGTCGTGGCAAACGAGGTGAAGCAGCTTGCCACCCAGACCGCACGCTCGACCGGGGAAATCTCGCAGCGCATCGCCGATGTCCGCGCCGCCACCAAGGCCTCCATGGAGTCGGTCAACCGAATCGAGCAGACCATCGTCGAGATCGACGCCATCGCCGTCTCGATCTCCGCCGCGGTCGAAGAACAAGGCGCTGCCACCGCCGAGATCGCCCGCAACGTGACGCAGACCGCAACCGCGGCCAATGAGATGACGAGCCGTATCGACGAGGTCGCGACCGAGGCCGAACGCACCGACCGGCAGGCGGCCGAGGTGCACACCAACACGGCGGCGCTGGCCACTGCGGTGGACGGACTCCGACACTCGGTGGTGGGGGTCACTGGACGATTTGTGCAAAACTGCACGCGAAGCGGCCTGAGCTAGGAGCGCAGCGGCACGCTCGCCTCGCGGCCTGTCGGTGTTCACGTTGGCGGCGTGCCGATATGGGACGGCCGTCGCAGAGCCAAGTTGCGTAGCCACGCCGACGATCTCATTGCCAACGGCGCCGCCGACATTCAATGCGGCAAAGGCGGCGGACATGCTGGAAGCGAGCATGCAATCAGTCGCGCGATCGATTGTTCTTGAACGGACATGATACCAAGCCGCGCTGACGTGGACTCCCCGGCTGGCGGTGAGGCCACGCGTTATCAAAGGCATGCCAGCTCAGCGGAGAGTTGGACATTTCGCGGGTTGGGAAAATACCAGCGGCCCTAAGTGTTGACCCACCCGCGCTGCGCCCACGTCATGCCGGCGGAGCCCACGATATCCACGACTCTTTGCTTGCTGCGACAAAGACAAGTCGTGGATGGCGGCCTTCGCCGGCATGACGATGTGGGTGCCGCCGAAGAGTCGATCATTTGGCCGGTTGGTAGTGCGTCGGGAGACCGACAAGGAGCAGGAGGTGGAAGTCCTCTACGGTGAAGACTTAGCGAGTCACGCCGGCCCCGCGCCGTGCGCCGTGTTCCGTGAGGGGCAGGGCGAAGCGTCGGCAGGGGAGCGTGCAGGCTGGCCATTGAGCTGCGTAAGGCCCTTATCCCGGGTGCCGACAGGGTTACCAACCTGCAAGGCAACACGACCTGCCGCGTTATCGCGAGCGGTGGGCCGATGAGCCTGCCCCTGCGAAGGCGGCTAGGGCATGCGCACAAGTAATGT
>PLXO01000020.1 GCA_003151425.1 Acetobacteraceae bacterium | reverse complement strand
CGAGCACACCGCCGCAGCCACCGCCAGCGGAGGGACGGCACGAACGTCGCCGCCGCGAGCGCGCCGAGCGCCATGCCGCCGCCAAGAATGCGTTGGCGCGGCGGCCCAATGCCGCTGCCGCGCCGTCGGCAGGCGTTGCGCCGGTCGGTTCGGAGAATGCCATGTACCAGCTTCTGGCGGCCGAGGTCGCCGCCCGGGCGGCGGCGTCAGCCACCGCCCTCGTGGCGTGAGGGGAGGCAGGACCCATGCAACGTGAGGCCACCGCCGGCCGCACCGGCACGCTGCCCGACGGCCCGCTGCGCAACGGCAACCCGCGCGGCGATCCGAAC
Organism: Acetobacteraceae bacterium; assembly: GCA_003151425.1. Taxonomy (GTDB): domain Bacteria; phylum Pseudomonadota; class Alphaproteobacteria; order Acetobacterales; family Acetobacteraceae; genus Palsa-883. Next base: position 29,956 of record PLXO01000020.1, on the reverse strand, counting down.
CTCGCCCCGCGGTGTGGGGCGAAGACCCGCACGGGCTGTCCGTGCCGCTCGCCGGCCATGGCGAACGGGCGTTGCCGCATGCACGGCGGCGCAAGCACCGGTCCGATCACCGAGGACGGCCTCGCGCGACTACGCGCCGCCCGCACGAAGCATGGCTTCTATGGCGCTGAAAGCCAGGCCGCGCTGCGCCGCACCGACGCCTTCATTGCCGAGACGCGCGCGCTGCTGGCGCGGCATAGCATCGAGGCTCGGCAAGCCGATCCGGCCGCACCCAGGGGCGGGAAGCGTAGTTGAACGGCAAGAGCCTATACAACGTGAGGAATGGCTTGCCGTGGGCTTGGCCATCCCTCCGGCACGGACTGTGGGAACCGAGCGACTGACCGCAGGGACGGCGGCTGTGGGGATGGCCGGAACAAGCATGCCCCGGTAGTGTCTCAGTTTGAAGCCGGAAACATTCGATGCGACGGACATGCAGCAAGCCCGGGCGACGATTCTGAACGACAAAGGGCCTGGCGCAGACACCGAAGCACGGCGCGCGAACGAAACCACCTAGAGGATATTGGGCAGCATGCCGGATCAGGCGGTGTATCCCGGGGCGAGTTCGAAGGCGCCCATGCGTGAGGAATTCGCCTTCGACATCACCACCTCGTTCGTCGGATAGCCGTTGTGTTGCTGCGGCGTGAACGTGTAGTCGCCGTACAGTCCGGGGTAATCCTTCAGTGTGTTCCAATAGCCGATGATGTCGGCCGATTCGCTCGAGCCGGTTTCGCCGACCGCCTTGGCCACCAGGTTGATGCCATCGACGCCACCCACCACCCACCACAGCGAGGTGTCGTTCAGCTCGATCTTGCCCTGCACGCTGTCGACAAATTCCTGCGTGCGCGCGGGCAGCTTGCCGGCGGCGTCGTAGCTGCAGCTCCGGTAGCCGATGATGTAGACTTTCTCCCAGTTCTCCGGCTTGGCGACCAGGCCCTTGATCTCGCCGGTGCCCATGGCGGGATGGCCGACGAACGGCACGTCCCATTTCAACGTCGCGCGCGCGTCGAACAGGCGCGCCTCCATCGCGGCGGAGACCGACCAGACGACGATCGCCTGCGTGCCGGCGTTCTTCATCCGCAACATGTCCGGCATCACGTCCGGCTGCGTGGCGTCGATCTGCGCCTGATAGACCACGTCCGCCCCATCCTTCTTGAAACCGGCGACCGTGGCGCCGACCGCCGAGGTGCCGTAGCCGGTGGTGTCGCCGACCACGGCGACCTGTTTCGCCTTGGCGATCTTCAAGCAGTAGTTGCGCACCGCGTCATCCCATTGCCCGTTGGACGGCGCGAGACGGAACGCATTCGGGTATTTCACCGGATCGATCAGGCTGTCCACCACGCAGGGGAAGATATTTGGCATCTTGAAGCGCGCCATGATCGGGGTGATGGCGAGCGACTCGCCGGAGTTGGTCGGCCCCCAGATGGCGTGCACCTTCAGCCGGCTGATCATCTCCTGCGTGGCGTTCACCGCCTTGGTGGGATCGCCCTGGGTGTCACGGGTGACCAGCTCGATCATGCGCCCCTTCACCCCGCCGGCGGCGTTGATCTTGTCCACTGCGTAGCGCACGCCGCGATCGACGCCGATGGCGGGCGTCGAACTTGGGCCGGTCAGCGCGGCGAGCCAGCCGATGCGGATCGGCTCGCTGGCGGCGATCGCCGGTCGCGCCAGGGCGCCGGACGCGAGGCCGAGGGCCACGCCGCCCCGGGCGAAGCCACGACGGGTCAGAGCCAAGGTCATTGCGTTTCCTCCTGCTTCCTTGGGTTGGTTCCCTGGATCGCCAGGGGTTGGTTCCCCCGGATCGCCGGCCGCCGCGCGGCTGGTCCCGCACGGATCGGCGCCCGGCCACTTCGAGTCGTGGCGTTATCCGACAGCGAGGCCGCGCGCCTTGACGTGGATCAATCGGCGTTGCTGCTGCACACGCCACGCAGGCTGTTGCATGCGACCCATGGACTGCACGCGAGCGGCAGCCGCGCGCATCCCTGGCTTCGCCGGCAGCGAACGGGCAGGACGTGGCGGACCTGGCGAAGGGAGAGGTATTATGACGCGTGATCCCGAAATCGTTGCGGTGCGAGAGAAGCTGGCCCAGCGCGTCCGCCCCACCGATATCGGCGAGAGGCGCAAGGGCTTCGACACCTTCGCCTCCGCCTATCCGACCGCGGCGGACATCGTCGTGACCCCGGTCACCGCGAACGGTGTGGCCGCGGAATGGACCGCCGCGCCGGACGCGGATCATTCGCGTGCCGTTCTGTTCCTCCACGGCGGTGGTTACGTGGTCGGTTCGCTCGACAGCCACCGCCACCTCGCCTCCGAGGTCGGTCGCGCCGCCGGCGCGCGCAGCTGCACACAGTTACAGAGGAGACCGGGGGACGACCGAGTTCACGAGGCAGGCAAGCCTCGCGCTTCGCGTGAAGCGCCCATCCTTTCCTGCTCGGTGCAACTCGATCGTCCTCCCGTCTCTTCGGTGATGAACCACGGCAGACCGGACTGCACAGACGTTGCCATCGCCGGTGCCATGCAGTCGTGTTCGTCAAACTGTGCAAGAGCGGCATGCCATTCCGCCAGTGATGGTTCCCGGTTCGGCCGAAGGCAGCCGTTTCTTCGTTCCTGCCCGAGGTCCCACAGGCGTCGCGCGCAACCGGCACAGGCGGTGTCAGTCACGCAGCCGATCCGCCGCGGGTACGCCGCGCGCCCCGGGGCGCTGAACGCCGGGCCGGACGGGACCGATCCGGCGCAGGCTCATGCTTCCACCCCAAGTTGGGCCGCGGTGATCGGCTGGCGGATGATGAGGAGATAGCCGACCGCGCAGACCAGTCCCACCGCTGCGCTGAACAGCAGCGCCGGGACGAAGGACCCGGTGCCCTGGACGATGAAGCCAGTGATCATCGGCGCCAGCGCGCCGCCCAGATAGCCGCCGAAGTTCTGCATCGAGCCAAGCGAGGCCGTGCAGTTCGTCGGCGCCGCCACCGAGGCCATGGCCCAGGCCGAGGAGGTCGACACGTAGCCCAGGAACATGGCGCCCGAGATGAACGCGATGGCCAGCAGGTTGCTGTCGACCAGCGCCGCCGCCACGGTGCACAGCGCCATGCCGGTCAGCGCGGCGGCCATCGGGTATTTGCGGCTGTTCAGCGGCGACAGCCCGTGGCGCAGCATCAGCCGATCGCACAGCCAGCCGCCGAACAGGCTGCCGAAGATGCCCGCCACGAACGGCACCGCGGTGGCCCAGCCGGTCGCCTTGATGCTCATGTGCCGCTCCAGCTCCAGATAGCCGGGCAGCCAGGCGGTGAAGACCCAGGTGATGTAGATCGCGCCGAAGAAGCCCATGATCATGCCCCAGGTGGTGCGGCAGGCGAACAGCCGGCGCCATTCGCCCATGGTCACCGGCTTGCCCTCGCCGGTCGTGTCGCCCTCGGTGCGGTAGCGATTTTCTGCCTCGGTCAGCGCGACGGCGTGCGGATCGCGGTACAGCCCGTACCAGGCCGCGGCGACCACTAGCCCGGCAATGCCCATGATCGCGAACATCCAGCGCCAGCCGAACCACAGCATCAGGAATGTCAGCAGCGGCGCTGAGATGGCGTTGCCGAGCATGGAGGAGGTGTTCCAGATGCCCGTGGCGATGCCGCGGTCGCGCGGACCGAACCAGTCGCGCACGACGCGCGCGGCAGTGGGGAACTGCGGCGCCTCGCCCAGACCGAGCACGACGCGCGTGGCGACGAACTGGCCGAAGCCGGCGACAAACCCGGCCACCGCCTGGGCGAACGACCAGATCACGATGGCGGCAGTGAGCAGCCGCCGCGGGCCGACCCGGTCGACCAGAACGCCGGCCGGCAACTGCGCGAAGGCGTAAGCCCACAGGAACGCCGAGAGCAGCAGCCCCATATCCGCGACCGACAGGCCGAGATCCTGGCGGATCAGCACGTTGCCGATCGACAGGGTGGCGCGGTCGACATAGTTCAGCGCGCCGCCGATCACCAACAGGGTCAACGCGCCGCGCTGGATGCCCTCGATACGGCGCGACCGTTCGGCGGGCGGTTGCGTGGCGCCGGCCGGCTGCGAAGAAACAACGTCCATGATCATATCCCCCGGCAAACCGCCACCACGCTGACCCGTCGGCGCGCTGTGGCAGCACATACCCTCGCGTTGCGCTACCGGTGCGTACCCGTCATTGAGATGAATCAAGGTGCGCGTCACGGATGTCGATCACGCAGGCCGTTCCGGTGGCGCGACGCGCAGGGCGCCACGCGTGAGGGCGGCTGCGCGAGGGCCGCACCAGGGAAGGACCGGGCCATGATCGCAGTCGACTGGGGCACGACGAACTTTCGCGCCTTCCGCCTGGGGGCGGACGGCACGATCCTGGACCGCCGCACCGCCGCGCGCGGCATCCTGCATGTCGAAGCGGGCGCCTTCGCCGCCGCCCTGCAGGCGGAGATCGGCGACTGGCTGGCCGGCGGGGAGCGGCACGTGCTGCTATGCGGCATGATCGGCAGCCGCCAGGGCTGGCAGGAGGTGCCGTACCTGCGCTGTCCCGCCGGCGCGGCCGAGTTGGCCGGCGCCGTAGCGACGGTCGCCTTCGCAGGCGCCGAGCTGCGGCTGGTGCCCGGCGTCACGACGGTCGATGTCCAGGGTGTCCCCGACGTCATGCGCGGCGAGGAGACGAAGATCGTGGGCGCGCTCGACGCGCTGGGCGGGAGCGGCCTGGTCTGCCTGCCCGGCACCCATGCCAAATGGGTCCGCCTACAGGAGCGGCGTATCGCCGGTTTCACCACGCATATGACGGGCGAAGTGTTCGGCGCGCTGCGCGAGCACACGATCCTCGGACGCATGATGCACGACGCGCCACTCGACACGGCGGCGTTCGACCGCGGCGTGGCGCGCTCGGCCGACTCGGGCGGCCTGCTGCATCACCTGTTCGGCGTCCGCGCGCTGGGCCTGATGGGCGGCTTGGCCGAGGACGCGGCCCCGTCCTACCTGTCCGGCCTGCTGATCGGCACCGAGGTCCGCAGCGCGCTGACGCCGGGGGCCACCGTCCATCTGATCGGCGCCGAACAGCTCTCTGCCCGGTATGCGCGCGCCATCACGGCCTGCGGCGGTACCGTCAGGCTGGAGGACGAGGACGCCGCCGCGCGCGGCCTTGCCGCCATTGCGCGCAGCCTGGACTGGCTGTGACCATCGGGGCCGGCGCAGATCATTCCCGCACCGTTTTACATCTGCACGGCGGCGGTTACATGATCGGTTCGCTCGACAGCCACCGCCACCTCGCCTCCGAAGTCGATCGCGCCGCCGGTGCGCGCAGCCTGGCGCTGCACTATCGGCTGGCCCCGGAACATCCCTTTCCCGCGGCGGTGGAGGACGCCCTGGCCGGTTACCGCTACCTGCTTGGTGCCGGCATCGCACCCAGCCACATCGCGATTGCCGGCGACAGCGCCGGCGGCGGGCTGGTGGTCGCGGCGTTGCTGGCGATCCGCGACGCCGGCCTGGCCCAACCGGCGGCCGGCTGATGCATCTCGCCCTGGGTCGACATGGAGGCCATCGGTGCCAGCATGACCGCCAAGGCGGAGGAAGACCCCACGGTGCAGAAGGAACCGCTGCTGGAGATGGCGGCGCTGTATCTGCACGGCGCCGATCCGCGCTCGCCGCTGGCCGCGCCGCTCTATGCCGATCTGTGCGGGCTCGCGCCGCTGTTCATCCAGGTTGGCGCGGTCGAGACGCTGCTGGACGACGCGATCCGCCTGGCGGGGGTCGCGGGCTCGGCGCATGTGCCGGTCACGCTCGAGGTGTGGCCGGAGATGGTCCATGTCTGGCACCTGTTCCACCCGGACCTCGCCGCCGGCCGGCGCGCCATCGAGGCCGGCGGGCGGTTCCTGCACGGCGCGATGCGCGGCGAATGATGTAGATCAACGCTGTACCCTCCGCGCCCGCTAGGATGCGCGGCATGCGTCGCGCCGTTCCCATTCTTGTACTTCTCGTCGTCGCCGTGGGCATCGCCGTCCTGCTGGTCCGTCGGCTTGCAACCGAGGCGCCACTCGGCACGCTCTACGGCAACGTCGAGATCCGTCAGGTCGATCTGTCGTTCAATGCCGAGGGCGCGGTGATCGCCATGCCCAAGCACGAGGGCGACCGCGTCCACGCCGGCGAAGTCATTGCGGAACTCGATCCGGCGACCTACCAGAGCGCCACCGCGCTCGCCGAGGCGCGGCGTGATGCCGCGAAGGCGCAGCTTGATTTGCTGCTGGCCGGCACGCGGCAAGAGGACATCGACCAGGCGCGCGCCAATCTCGCCGCCGCGCAGGCGTCGCTGGCCGATGCCCAAACGACCTTCGTGCGCCAGCAGGACCTGGCGGCGCGCAGCGTGTCCTCGCAGCAGCAGCTCGACGACGCGCGCATGGCGCTGAACGGCGGGCGTGCCAAAGTGGCGCAAACCCAGGCGGCGCTGAATGAGGCGGTGAACGGTCCGCGCGCCGAGGACATCGCCGCCGCCCGCGCCAACCTGCGCGCCGACGAGGCCACGGTGGACCTTGCGCATACGCAACTTTCGCACGCGCACCTGGTCGCGCCGGCCGACGGCACGATCATGACGCGGGTAATCGAGCCGGGGACGGTCGTGCTGCCGGCCGCCGCGGTCTACTCCATGGCGATCGACAGCGAGGTCTGGGTGCGCGCCTTCGCCCCGGAACCCCTGCTGGCGCGTGTGGCACCCGGCACCGCGGTGAGTCTCACCACGGATGGCGGCAAGTCGTATCACGGCCAGATCGGTTATGTGTCGCCGGCGGCGGAGTTCACCCCGAAGACGGTGGAGACACCGGAGCTGCGCACCCAGCTTGTCTATCGGCTGCGCATTCGCGTGACCGATCCGGACGCCGGCGTGCGGCAGGGCATGCCGGTGACGATCCAGCTGCCGGCCAGCGCATGACCGCGCCGCTGGTGGTGCCCAAGATGGTGTCCCCGGTGGTGCCCCTGGTGGTGATCGAGGGGCTGCGGCACGCCTTTGCCGCCCCGCGTGGCGCGCCGCCGCATCTGGCGCTGGACGAGATTTCGATGTCGATCCAACCCGGTATCATCACTGGACTGGCCGGGCCGGATGCCGCCGGCAAGACGACCCTGCTGCGGCTGGTCGCGGGATTGCTGCGCGCCACCGCGGGCCGCATCACCGTGCTCGGCCACGACATGGCGCGCGACGCCACCGCGGCGCATCCGATGATCGGCTACATGCCGCAACGTTTCGGTCTGTACGAGGATATGACGGTCGCCGAGAACCTCGATCTGTTCGCCGATCTGCACACGATGCCGGCGGATTTGCGCGCCGAGCGCGTCGGCCGGCTGTTGCGCTTCACCGGTCTGGAACCGTTCACGGCGCGACTTGCCGGGCAGTTGTCCGGCGGGATGAAGCAGAAGCTGGGGCTGGCCTGCGCGCTGCTGTCGCGGCCGCGCCTGCTGCTGCTGGACGAGCCGTCGGTGGGCGTCGATCCCATCTCGCGTCGTGAGTTGTGGGAAATCGTGAGCACGATGCTGGAGGAAGGGCGGGATGAGGGCATGGGCGTGGTCTGGGCCACCGCCTATCTCGACGAGGCGGCCCGCTGCGGGCGTGTCCTGCTGCTGCACGAGGGGAAGTTGCTGGCGGACGCACCGCCGGATGAATTTCTCGCGCCGATGGCCGGGCGGGTATTCCGGCTCGACTTATCCGTTGGGCCGTCCCCCTCTGCGCCGCCCCCCTCTGCGCCGCCCCCCTCTGCACCACCCCGCTCTGCGCCACCCCATAACGGTGCGCAGCCTGCTGCAACGCCGCGCGCTGTTGCCAGGCATGCCGCGGCGAACCCTTCAGTTCTGGACGCGCAGGTTGTGGGGGATGGCTTGCGCATCGTGCTGCGTGCGGGCGCGGCGACACCGTCGGCAGATTCGCTCGGCGGCCAGGCACTGACACCACTGCCGCCACGTTTCGAAGACGGTTTCATCGACCGCATCGCCACCACCGCGCCACCGCAGCCGCCCACGATCGCACTGGTGCGCCGCGACGGCGATGGCCCGGCGATCGTCGTGCGCGATCTGGTACGCCGCTTCGGCGATTTCGTCGCGGTGGATCATGTCAGTTTCAGCGTGCGCCGCGGCGAAATCTTCGGCCTGCTGGGTCCGAACGGCGCCGGCAAGTCCACCACCTTCCGCATGCTGTGCGGCCTGCTGAAGCCGTCCAGCGGCACCGCCGAGGTTGCCGGGTTGGACCTGCTGCGCGCGCCCGCCGTCGCCCGCGCGCGGATCGGTTATATGGCACAGCACTTCTCGCTTTATGCCGCGCTGTCGGTGCGGGAGAATCTGCGCTTTTTCGCCAGGGTCTACGGCCTGAACCGCGCCGCACAGATGGAGGCCATCGCAGCGGCGTTGCGCGGCTTCGATCTGGACGAGGTCGCCGGCACCATCGCGGGTGAGCTGCCACTTGGGCTCAAGCAGCGCCTGGCGTTGGCCGCGGCACTGCTGCATCGCCCCGATATTCTGTTCCTCGACGAACCGACCTCGGGCGTCGATCCGCTGGCGCGGCGCGAATTCTGGACGCGCATCGGCACGCTGGCGGAGGCGGGCGTGACCGTGCTGGTGACAAGTCATTTCATGGACGAAGCGGAATATTGTGACCGGCTGGGCATCGTCGATCAGGGCCGGCTCGCCGCGGTCGGCACGCCCGCGGAGCTGCGTGCCCGCGCGCGGACCCCGGCGCTGCCCGATCCGACGCTGGAGGATGCTTTCATTGCGCTCGTGCAGGCCGGTGCGCCACGGGAGCAGGCGGCATGATGCGTGCGATGAGGGGTCGGGCGATGCGGGGTTTGGCGTTGCCGGGTTGGGCAATGCGGCTGCGCGGGCTGTTGCGGAAGGAGATCAAGCACGTACTGCGGGACCCCTCCGCCATCATGATTGCCTTCCTGATGCCGGTGGTGCTGCTGCTGGTGAACGGCTACGGCATTTCACTGGACGCCTACCACATGCCGATCGCGGTGGTGATCGACGCGCCGGACGAGATCACGCGCGGCTTGCTGCAGGCGATAGATGCCTCGCCGTATCTGGCAACGCAGCGCGCCGCCAGTGTGCACGAGGCCGAGGCAGCGCTGGCTGCCGGCCAGGTGCGCGGGATCCTGGTGATGCGCAAGGATTTCGCTGAGCGCCTGCACCGCCAGGCGCTGTGGCCGGCAACCGCCGCTTTGGATGTGAACGCCACCGATCCGAACACCGCACGCATCCTGGAGGGTTACGTCTCGGGCGCGCTGGCGGTGTGGCTATCTGGCCAATCTCGCGAGCTACGCCGCGCCGCAATCGGCGGCATCGATGTGCAAGACCGCGATTGGTTCAACCCGGAGCTGCACTCGGCTGATTTCATCGTTCCGGGGGTGATCGCGATGGTGATCACCATGGCAGGCACCTTGCTGACCGCCGGCGGCGTGGCGCGCGAGTGGGAGCTCGGCACGATGGAGAGCATGCTCGCCTCGCCGGCGCGCATGTCAGAGGTGGTGCTCGCCAAGCTCGGCTGCAACTTTGTGCTGGGCATGGGCAGCATGGCGCTGTCTGTGCTGCTGGCGACCGAGCTGTTCGGTGTGCCGTTCCGCGGCGGCTTGCTGGCGCTCGCGGCGGCGGCGGCGCTGTTCCTGATCTTTGCGCTCGGACTGGGCCTGTTCATTTCGACACTGACGCGCAACCAGTTCGTCGCCGGACAGCTTGCCTTTTTGACCACCATGATGCCGGCGATGATGCTGTCGGGCATGCTGTTCGATATCACTGCGATGCCGCATTGGCTGCAGATCGTCACCTATGCGGTGCCGGCACGCTATCTCGTTTCGATTCTCCAGACGCTGTTCCTGGCGGGCGACGTCTGGGCGGTGATCCTGCCGAATCTGGCCGGTCTGGCGGTGGCAGCGGCGATTGCCGTGGCGGCGACCCTGGCGATCTCGCGCCGGCGGCTCGACTGATGTGGCGCCGCATCCTCGCACTGGTGCTGAAGGAGCTGGTGGGATTGTGGAACGATCCCAAGACGCGCATGGTCATCCTGGTGCCGCCGGTGGTCCAGGTGCTGCTGTTCGCCTATGCCGCCACCTATGACGTGACCAACCTGCCGCTGGGCATCTGGAACGACGATGCGGGTTCGCAGTCGGCCGAGCTGGTGCGCCGGTTCGATGCATCGCCCGCGTTTCAGGTGGTGGCGTCGTTCCAGGCGCCGTCGCAGGCCCAGGCGGCGATCGACGCAAAGCAGGTCGCCGCGGTGCTGCGCCTGCCGCAACGATTTTCCGCCGACGTGCTGGCCGGACGCACTGCGCAGGTGCAACTGTTGCTGGACGCGCGCCGGTCCAACACCGCGCTGTTGGCGCAGGGCTACGCGGCCGACATCGTCGAGGGCTACGCCGAGGCGCTGCATCCAGGCCACACCCCGTTGGTGCTGCTGACGCGCGATTGGTTCAACCCGACCCTGGAAAGCACCTGGTTCATCCTGCCCGGCCTGGTCGCAATACTGTCGTTGATGATGGCGATGCTGATCAGCGCACTCTCGCTGGCGCGCGAACGGGAGCTTGGCACCTTCGAGCAACTGCTGGTCACACCGCTGCGTCCGGTCGAACTGCTGATCGGCAAAGCGGTGCCGGGTATCGTCGTCGGGCTGATCGACGCGGCGATCATCACGGCCGCCGCGTTGTTATGGTTCCGCTTGCCGTTGCGCGGTGACCCGCTGCTGCTGGTGGCGATGCTGCTGCTGTATATGCTGGCCGGGGTCGGTATCGGCCTGTCGATCTCCACCTTCGCGCGGACCCAGCAGCAGGCGATGCTGGGGGTGTTCGTGATTGCCTCGCCGCTGCTGACCCTGTCCGGCTGGGCGGCGCCGATTGAGAACATGCCGCAGGTGGTCGAGTGGCTGACGCGGGCCAATCCGGCACGCTACATGATGGTGGTGGCGCGCGGTCTGTTCCTGCAGGATATGTCTTTCTCGCTGGTGTTGTCGCAGGCTTGGCCGATGGCGCTGATCGCGCTGGTGACGCTGTCGCTCGCCGGCGTGGCGGTGCGACGCGTGTTGAACTAGAGCGCGTTTGCCGTGAGCGGTAGCGCCGTGCCACCTGTGCACGCCTCCCGTGCTTGCCGACCTTGCGTTCTCGCTGCAGGGCGGGCGGATTTCGGCTAGCATCGGAGACGTAGTGGAAGGGATGCGGGCGCACCGTACCCCACCGCCATCGGAGGATAAGCGCATGACCGGCAATCCCGCCTACCTGACCGGGCTGGACAGGAACCAGGCCAATTACGCGCCGCTGACGCCACTGACTTTCCTGGAGCGCGCGGCTTACGTCTATCCGACGCGGGTCGCCGTGGTGCACGGCGCGCGGCGCACCACGTGGGCGGAGACCTATGCGCGCTGCCGCCGGCTGGCCTCGGCGCTGACGCGGCGTGGTATCGGGCGCAACGACACGGTGGCGGTGATGGCGCCCAACATCCCGGCGATCTACGAGGCGCATTTCGGCGTGCCGATGGCCGGCGCGGTGCTGAACGCGCTGAACACGCGGCTGGACGCCGAAACGATCGCTTTCATGCTGCACCATGCCGGCGCGCGGGCGCTGATCACCGACGGCGAGTTCGCCCCCACGGTCGAGAAGGCGCTGGCGCTGCTCGATGAGCGACCGCTGGTGATCGACATCGACGATGCGGCCTTCCCCGCTGGCAAGCGCGTCGGCGAGATCACCTATGAAGCGTTCCTGGCCGAGGGCGATCCGGAATTCGCGTGGTCTGCTCCGCCGGATGAATGGGATGCGATTTCGCTGAACTACACTTCCGGCACGACCGGCGATCCGAAGGGCGTCGTCTATCACCATCGCGGCGCGCATTTGAACGCGATCAGCAACGTGCTGAACTGGGACATGCCGTCGCATCCAGTGTACCTCTGGACGCTGCCGATGTTCCATTGCAACGGCTGGTGTTTCCCCTGGTCGGTTGCCGAACGCGCCGGCACCAATGTCTGTCTGCGCCGGGTGGAGGCGAAGGCGATGTTCGAGGCGATCCGCGCCAACAAGGTCACGCATATGTGCGGTGCGCCGATCGTCTATGCGACGCTGATCAACGCACCGGAGGCGCTTCGCCAGGGCATCCACCACACGGTGCGCGGCCAGGTGGCCGGTGCCGCGCCGCCCGCCGCGATCATCGAGGGCGCCGAGCGGATCGGCATCGAACTGACCCATGTCTATGGCTTGACGGAGACCTACGGTCCCGCCTCGGTTTGTGCCAAACACGATGCCTGGACCGCGATGCCGTTGCCGGACCGGGCCGAGCGCAACGGCCGCCAGGGTGTGCGCACGCCGTTGCAGGAGGCGATGACGGTGCTCGATTCCGAAACGATGCAGCCAATGCCCTGGGATGGCGAGGCGATGGGCGAGATCATGTTCCGCGGCAACATCACCATGAAGGGATATTTGAAGAATCCAGCCTCGACCGAGAAGGCGTTTGCCGGCGGCTGGTTCCACACTGGCGACCTCGCGGTGATGCAGCCGGACGGCTACGTGAAGATCCGCGACCGCTCCAAGGACATTATCATTTCGGGTGGCGAGAACATCTCCTCGCTGGAAGTGGAAGAGGCGCTGTATCGCCATCCCGCGGTGATGAGCGCCGCCGTGGTAGCACAGCCGGACGAAAAATGGGGCGAGGTGCCGTGCGCGTTCGTGGAGCTTAAGGAAGGCGCATCGGTCACCGCCGAGGAGCTGCTGGCGTTCTGCCGCGAACACCTGGCACGATTCAAGGTGCCCAAGAGCTTCGTGTTCCGCGAACTGCCGAAGACTTCGACCGGCAAGATCCAGAAGTTTGTGCCTTGCCTATCCGGTTGTCGCACACAGCCGCAACATCTGGTGTGAGGAATCTCTAGAGATGGGTGGCAGTCCACCACCAATAGTGGTCGTCTGTGTCAACCGGATAGGCAAGGTTTGTGCTGCGCGACATCGCGAAATCCGTCAACGCCATCCAATAGGATTCGCACATGAGCGACTACACGCCACCGCTGGCCGATATGCGCTTCGTGCTGCACGAACTGATCGGGCTGGAGCGCATCGCCGCGCTGCCCGGCTGCGAGCAGGTCGGGCGGGAGCTGGTCGATGCGATCCTGGATGAAGCGGGCAAGTTCGCCCACGACGTGCTGGCGCCGCTGAACCGCGTCGGTGACACCGAGGGCAGCAAGCTGGTCGATGACGAAGTGCGCACGCCGACCGGGTTCCGCGACGCCTACCGGCAGTTCATCGAAGGCGGCTGGAGCGCGCTGACGGGCGATCCCGACCACGGCGGGCAAGGGCTGCCCGCGATCGTCTCGGCGGCGGTGCAGGAGATGTGGAACTCGGCCAACATGGGGTTCGCGCTGTGCCCGCTGCTGAGCGTGGGTGCGATCGCGGCGCTGTCCTTCACCGGCACGGACGCGCAGAAGGCGTTGTTCCTGGGCAAGCTGATCGATGGGACCTGGACCGGAACGATGAACCTGACCGAGCCGCAGGCGGGCTCCGACCTCGCCGCGGTGCGCACCCGTGCGGTGCCGGAGGGCGACCACTACCGGCTGTTCGGGCAGAAGATCTTTATCACCTATGGCGAGCACGACTTCACCGACAATATCCTGCATCTGGTGCTGGCCCGCCTGCCGGACGCGCCGGAAGGGGTGAAGGGCATCTCGCTGTTCCTGGTGCCGAAATTCCTGGTCAACCTGGACGGCTCTCTCGGCACGCGCAACGACGTGCACTGCGTGTCGCTGGAGCACAAGCTGGGCATCCACGCCAGCCCTACCGCGGTGATGGCGTATGGCGATCGCGATGGCGCGACAGGCTATCTGCTGGGCGAGGCCAACCGCGGCCTGGAATATATGTTCGTCATGATGAATGAGGAACGTTTCGGCGTCGGGATGCAGGGCGTGGCGATCAGCGAACGCGCCTATCAGCGGGCGCTGGAATACGCGCGCGGTCGGGTGCAGGGCACCGAGACCGGCGTGCGCGGCGGGGCCCGCGTGCCGATCCTGCGCCACCCCGACGTGCGCCGCATGCTGCTGTCGATGAAGGCGGAGACTGAGGCGATGCGGGCGCTGGCCTACGTCGCGGCTGCGGCGATGGATGTGGGGCACCGCCATCCGGATGCGACCGAGCGCGCCGATGCCCAGGCGATGGCCGATCTGCTGATCCCCGTGGTGAAGGGCTGGAGCACCGAGACTGCGCTCGGCATTACCTCCACCGGCATCCAGGTGCACGGTGGCACGGGGTTCATCGAGCAAACGGGCGCCGCACAATACGCACGCGATGCACAAATTCTCACGATCTATGAAGGCACCACCGGCATCCAGGCAAACGACCTGGTCGGACGCAAGATCGCGCGTGATGGCGGCGCGGCGGCGCGGGCGGCGATTGCCGAGATGCGGGCGACGGTCGCGAAGCTTGATGGCGCGGAGGTCGCGCCCATCCGTGCGGCGCTGGCCGACTCGGTCGCGCTGCTGGAGCGTGCGGTCGCGTGGGTGGTGGACGCATCGGCTACGGATCCTCGTGGGGTGGCCGCGGGGGCCGTACCGTTTCTGAAACTGTTCGGCGTGGTTGCGGGAGGCTGGCAGATGGGCCGCGCGGCGCATGTCGCGCAGACGCGGCTGGCGGCGGGCGACAACAGCGATCCGGGATTCTATCGCGGCAAGCTCGCGACCGCGCGGTTCTATGCCGACCATGTGTTGCCTCAGGCGCACGGATTGGCTCATGCGGCGATGCACGGTGCCAGCTCCGTGCTGGCACCGGACGACGTTCTGTTTGCGGCATGAGAGCACGTCGCGGCTACCTATTGGCCACTCCCCCTCCCCTTGAGGGTGGGGGCTGGGGGAGGGGTCGGTGCCAGGGTCCCACCAAAGGTTCTCGCGCGCCTACCCCTCCCCCCAACCTTGATCCACTTCGCGGCCCAAGCCCGCAAGGGGAGGGGGAGGACCCGTGACGCAACCCGCATGACCACTACACGCACTCCGGTCGGTATCGTCGGGGCTGGTCCCGCCGGATTGCTGCTCTCGCACCTGCTGCATCTGCGCGGGATCGAATCCGTCGTCCTCGAAGCCCGCTCACGCGACTATGTGGAGAACCGCATCCGCGCCGGCGTTCTGGAACACGTCGTCGAGCAAATGCTGATCGAAACCGGCGTCGGTGCGCGCATGCAGTCGGACGGCCTGCGGCACGAAGGCGTCATCCTGCGCTTTGGCGCGCGCGATCACCGCATCGACTTCCGTGCGCTGACCGGCAAGCACGTGATGGTCTACAGTCAGCACCTTCTGGTGCGGGATCTGATCGCCGCGCGCCTCACCGCCGGCGGAACAATTCGGTTTGAGGCCGAGTGCGTCGGCCTGCACGACGTCGACACCGCGCAACCGTGCATCCGGTATCGCCAGGGCGATACCGAACACGATCTGGTTTGCGACGTCATCGCTGGCTGCGACGGCTTCCATGGCATCTGCCGCCCGGCGATCGAGGCGCACCTGCGTGTGTTCGAGCGGGAGTATCCATTCGGCTGGCTCGGCATCCTGGCTGATGCGGCACCGTCGTCGGCTGAACTGGTCTACGCCAACCACGATCGCGGGTTCGCGCTGCTGTCGATGCGCTCGGCCACAGTCAGCCGGCTATACCTGCAATGCGCGCCGGATGAGGACTTGGATGCCTGGTCGGACGACCGCATCTGGGGCGAGCTGCAGACACGGTTTTCTCGCGAGGGCGGCTTCACGCTTACCGAGGGACGCATCACCCAGAAGGGCGTCACGCCGATGCGCAGCTTCGTTTCGGAGCCGATGCAGCACGGCCGGCTGTTCCTGGCCGGTGATTCTGCGCACATCGTTCCGCCGACCGGGGCGAAGGGGCTCAACCTCGCGGCTGGCGACGTCGCGGTGCTGGCGCGTGCGCTGGAGGCGTTCTATCGGCACGGCGAGACGTCACTGCTGGATGGCTATTCCGCGACTTGTCTCGACCGCGTCTGGAAGGTGCAGCGCTTCTCCTGGTGGATGACCTCGATGCTGCACCGCTTCGCGACGCATAGCGATTTCGAGCGGCGCGTACAGCTTGCGGAATTGGAGTACGTAACATCATCGGCCGCGGCCGCGACCAGCCTCGCAGAGAATTACGTTGGGCTGCCGCTGCCGGGCCGTCACGGATAGGCTTATTGCGATACAGACATGATAGGGACAAACCCGGCCATGACGTTCCGAGATGCGATCAGGTCGACTTCTCGCAGTTGACCATCCATGGCGTGCCAAACTGGTCGATCAGCATGCCAAACCGCACCGCCCAGAACGTCTCCCCGATCGGCATGCGCACCGTGCCGTTCTCCGCCAAGGCGTGGAAGACCCGTTCCGCCTCTGCCGGATCGTCGATGCCGAGCGTCACCGAGAAGCCCTGCATCTTCTCGGAGTGGCCGGGCGGTGCATCGGAACCCATCAGGACCTGGTCGCCGACGATCATTCGGGCGTGGATGATCTTGCTCCGCCATGCCGGTGGCACGTGGTCGGCCATTGGTGTTCCCTCGTGCGGCATCATTGCGACGATTTCTCCGCCGAGAACCTCTGCGTAGAACTTGAAGGCCGCCTCGCATTGACCACTGAACGTGAGATAGGGATTCATCTGCATTGTCGTCTCCTGTATGTCCTGGTGAACGTGGTTCGGAACCGAGTGCACTTCGCGTCACATCGCAGCGAAGCGCACCACGGCGATCGGCGGCAACCGCGCATCGAGTGCCGCCCACGAGTCGCCGCCGTTTTCGGAAATCCACAGTCCGCCGCTGGTCGAGCCGCACGCAAGACGCTCCCCGCTGTCGTCGACCGCCAACCCGTGGCGCAACACGAGATCGTAGGCGTGGCGCTGCGGCAGGCCGTTGCACAGCACCTCAAAGCTCTGGCCGCCATCACGCGTGCGCGCCACCACGACCTTGCCGTCAACCGGGATGCGCCGTTCGTCCTTGACCGCCGGCACGAACCAAGCGATGCTGGCGTCGCGCGGATGCGCCACCACGGCAAAGCCGAACTTCGACGGTTGGATCGCCGTCACCTCGTCCCACGTGGCGCCGTGATCCTCGGAGCGAAACACCCCGTTGTGATGCTGGCACCACATCGTCGCCGGATGCGCCGCGCACCGCGCCAGGCAATGCACATCCCGCGCGATCGGGTCACCGGATCGTTCCGGTGGCATGTACTCGTTGTACATCCCGTGGTTGATCAATTGCCAGGTCGCACCAGTATCCGTACTCGCCCACACACCCGCAATCGACACGCCCAAACGGATATCGGCAGGATTGCGCGGATCGATCAGCACGTTGCTGATCCCCGGCTGCTCGCCGCCTGCAACGCCCATCCATTGCTTGCGTTCCGGCATGCGCCACAGCGCCTCATTCAGCGACCAGGAGTCGCCACCATCGTCGGAGCGGAACAATCCGCCCGGCATGGTACCAATCCATAACCTGCCATCAACACCGCCCGGCTCGATCTGCCAGATCTTGCCGAGCGACCAGGGATGCGGATCGTCGCCAGCATCCTCCGGCTTTGGGGGAAACGCCGGCGCCGGCAGCTCCCGCCATTCATCGGATCCATCGCGCCGCCATAGCTTGGTCCCGAAATGACCGAGATCGAGCGCCGCCTAGAGCCTGTCGCCGTCCGCCAGCACCGCGGTGACCGGTTCGCCGAGAATCCGCGCATCGGCGACATCCCATGTGCCGTTGTGGCGCACGATCTCGAACAAGCCCTTGCGGGTTCCGACATGCAGCCGATCTGTCATTTCGTTGACCTCCTTCCTCAGCCGCCCGACTTGCTCAGCCACGCGTTTTGCTTAACCGTCCCGTTCCTTAGCCGCCAGTCAGCGCCTGGAAGACATAGATGTCGTCATTGGCGCCGACCGGATCGCTCAATCGCGCCCGGTCGCGCACCAGTTCGCCATTCACGAACACATTGACCTGACGGCGCAGCGCGCCCTGATCGTCGCGCTCAAACCGCTCGAGCGGCGTCGTCTGGTCGAGGTGAAGATCGACGCCACAGATCGGCGCAGTCGCCGCCTGGTTCTGATGTCGGCAGGCCGGACGCTGCTGGCCGCGGCAGTACCGGTATGGCGGCAGGAACACGCGGCCATCGACCGCCTGCTGATCGGCGCCGATCCGGATCGATCCAATCCCGATCGGCTCAATCCGGATCGGCCAAATCCGGATCGGCTACGGACCGAACTCCGCGCGCTGGCCTGACGCTACACGCTGCCCCACACCTCGCGCGCCACGTCCACGCACAGCCGCAGCTTTGCCCATTGCTGTTCCTCGGTCAGCAGGTTGCCCTCCTCGGTGGAGGCGAACCCGCACTGCGGCGACAGCGCCAACTGCTCCAGCGGCAAATACTTCGCCGCCGCATCGATCCGGCGCTTCAACGCGTCCTTGCTCTCCAGCTCGCCGGTCTTCGAGGTGACCAGCCCCAGCACCACCACCTTGTGGCCGCGCGGCACGAAGCGCAGCGGCTCGAATCCGCCGGCGCGGTCACTGTCGTATTCCATGAAGTACGCATCAGCGTTGATCTGGTTGAACAGCACCTCGGCCACCGGCTCGTAACCACCCGACGCCACCCAGGTGGAGCGGAAATTGCCGCGGCACAGATGCATGCTGATCGTCATGTCGGCCGGCCGTCCCTCGATCGCCCGGTTGATCATGCCACCGTAGATCTGCAGCAGGTTCTCCACATGCTCGCCGCGCGCAATCAGACCGGCGATCTGCTCGGGATCGCAGAGATAGGCGATGTTCACCTCGTCCAGTTGCAGGTAGCGGCAGCCCGCCGCGGCGAATGCCTGCACCGCATGGTGATAGGCCTCCGTCAGGTCAGCGAAGAACATGTCCATGTCGGGATA
This sequence comes from Acetobacteraceae bacterium, assembly GCA_003151425.1. GTDB lineage: Bacteria > Pseudomonadota > Alphaproteobacteria > Acetobacterales > Acetobacteraceae > Palsa-883. Next base: position 11,075 of record PLXO01000020.1, on the reverse strand, counting down.
GGTCTTCGCGTCGATCGCACGCCGGCCGCCACGAAAATGCACCACGCTGGGCGACGGGATGGTCTGCTTTGGAACGGCTGTGCGCACATTGGCCGCAACGAAGCGCCAGTCATCGACCATCACCGGCCTGCTCCACCGGATCGGTCCGGTCACCCGCAGCGCGTGCGGCAGCGGCACGTTGCCCTTGAACTGGATCTTCTGCTCCGGCTCGTAAAGCTCCACCCCATCCAATGCTGAAACGAAATCAAAATGCCAGTAAGCACGCCGGTACTCGCCGTCGGTCGCGGCGCGCAGACCGATCTCCTCCTGCTTGCGGATCGCCGCCGGAATGCAACGATCCTCGACCGCGCGCAGCGCGTCCGCCGCGAGCGTGCCTGCCTTGTGCGCCGCACGGGCCTCGCGCAGCTCCACAGGCCGCAGCAGGCTGCCGACATGATCGGCACGGAACGGCGGGCGGGTGCGCGGCGCGACGGCGGCAGCTTCGGTCGAACTGGACATCCTGGTTTCCTCCTGCGCCCCATCGGGCAGCCACGCGCCCATGCGCCACCGCTCACCGATCTGTCAACCGTCTCACGGGTGGCAATCGGGGGAGCAGTGGCGCTGGGCGCGTGGCTGCCGTATAGGCGATGTTGCGGCGTGGCAACATCGCGTCGGCAGGGGAACGATCGCGCAAGATATGATGGATGGCACAGCATCACCGGTCGTGAGCACGGCCATGCATCGACCGGTTGCTCAAGCGTGGTGGCGGACCACCGACGCCTCCGGCGGCCGCGACGGTCCGCCTGGCCGCGCGGAGGTCGAGCTTGACGAGGGGTTTCTCGACCGCCCGTTGTTCAACACGTTCGCCGCGATGGCGCGACGCCAACCAGAAGCACCGGCGGTACGGGCCGGCGCGCGTTCGGTCAGCTATGGCGGGCTGCTCGCGCATGCGGCTTCACTGGCAGGTCAAATCCACACGGCGACCGAGCCTGACGCGGCTGTCGCCGTGCTGCTGCCAGATCCGGTCGATGCGGCTTGCGGCATCCTGGCGTGCCTGGCCGCCGGCCGCCCGTGCATCAATCTCAACCCCGACCACCCGGCCGCGCGGCTGGCTGACATCCTGGGCGACGCCGGCACCGGCGGCTTGATCCTGCCATCGGGCGGCGTTCCGCCCGGCTTGCCCTGCGCGCTTCCGCTAATCCTGTTGCCCGCCGCCGACCCCACCTGGGCAGATGGCGCCGGGAGCGCGCCAGCGCCGCCTCCAGCGCATCGAAGTGCGTCGGTGGATGCGCCCGGGCTAGTTATCTATACTTCCGGCAGCACCGGTCGGCCGAAGGGGATCGTCCGGTCGCAACGGCAGTTGCTGGTCCGCTGCGGACACCGTATCCGCCAGTTCAGGCTGACTCCGAACGACCGCATGCTGCTGCTCTATCCGCTGAGCAGCGGCCCCGGGGTCACTGCTGGCCTCGCCGCGCTGTTGTCGGGCGGCACGCTGCATGCGGCCAACGCGTCCGGCATCGGTGCGCGCGCCGTGCTGGACGTGGCGCGCGACGCCGGGATCACAACGATCAGCGGCGTGCCGTCGCTGCTGCGCATGCTGTTTGCGCTCGACGGGGCTGCCAGGGCGTTTGGCCGCCTGCGCAGCATCTACACCTCGAGCGAGTCGCTGATGCGCCAGGACGTCGACGCTTGGCGCCGCATCCTGCCGCCACGCTGCGCTGTTCGGATTGGCTACGGCCTGACCGAGGGCTCGCCGTTGGCAGACTGGTTCGTGCCGGAGAATGTTCCGGGCGCGACTGCGCGGTTGCCGATCGGCTATCCGGTGCCATGGCACGATTTCGCCATTACCGATGCGGACGGTGCACCGGTGCGGGACGGTCAGCCTGGCGAGCTTTGGGCCCGCGGACGCCTGCTGTCGCTGGGCGAGTGGCGGCAGGGACACTGCGTGCCGGGGCGCCTGCTGGCTGACCCGAATGATCCGTCTGGGGCCATCCTGCGGACCGGCGACCTGGTGCGCCGGCGGCCGGACGGGCTGTTGGAGTTCCTCGGCCGCATCGACGAGCAGATCCGCATCCGCGGCAATCGCGTCGAACCGGCCGAGTTGGAGCATGTGCTGCGGCAGACCTCCGGTGTTACCGACGCTGCGATAGTCGTGCGACGAGCGGAGGGCGACCCTGTGCTGGTGGCTTTCGTGGTTCCCGCCGGCGTGGTTCCCGTCGGCGACGTCGCGCCGGCGCTGCGTGACGACGTGACCGCGCGGCTGCCAGACGGCATTACGGAATGTCCTCGTAACGACACGGCAGCGCGGCTGCGTAACGACGTGACGGCGCGCCTGCGCGCAACGCTGCCACCCTACATGTTGCCGGCACGCCTGCACGTGATCTCAGCCGTGCCGAAGCTGCCTGGCGGCAAGGTCGACCCAGGCGCACTGGAGCGGCTGGACGATTCGTTGGTCGGGCGCGGGGTCTCGGTCGGACGTGTGGCGTTGCTCGCGCGTGGGAAATTCGCCCGGCTGCGCCGCCTCGTTGGCTTCGGATCGGGTTAGCACCATGGGCGGTCTGTTACGGCGCCACCTGCTGGCCGGTCTTGCGGCGTTGCCCACCGCGTTGCCGGCCACTGGGCATGAAGCGGGCGAGCCGATCGTTATCGTCTCCCCCAACGTGTTCGACCTTTCCGGCCTGGATGTGTTGAATGCCAAGACCGGCGGCCATTTCGCCGCGCAGGGCCTGGATGCGACGCTTGTGGGGAGCGGCACCGGCGTCGGCGCGCTGCGGCAGCTTGCCGCCGGGCGCTGCCACTTCCTGCGTGCCGCGGCGATCGAACTGGTCAAAGCGGTCGCGCGGCAGCAGGCACCGTTGCTGGCGATCGGCAGCCAGGAGCACACGGTGAGCTACGTCATGCTCTCCGGCCCCGACCGGCCGGTTCGCGACGCCGCGATGCTGGAAGGCAAGCGGATCGGCGTTCTCGCGTTCGGCAGCACGATGGACAACTATTTGGATCTGATGTTGCACCATGCGCGGCTGCCGCGCGACGCGGTGGAGCGTCAGATCATCGGTTTGAACGCGGGCACCTTCGCGTTGGTCCGCGCCAACCGGTTGGACGCCGTCATCCTGCCCTACGAAACTGTCTGGCCACTGCTGCATCCGGCGCAAGGTGTACCGGCGCAGGACGTCGTTGTGCTGCCGATCAGCCATACCGTTGCGATACCCGGCCGCTGCTACATCACCTCGCGCGCGATCGCCGACCAAAGGCCGGAGCTTGCCCTGGCCTTCATGCGCGCGATGGCGGCGAGCATGCTGGAGATCATTGCCGGCCCGGTCGAACCACTGCTGACGCGCTGTGCCGCCGCGTTCGACATGCCGGGCCTCGGGCCACCGGCGCAGAGCGTGGCGATCATGCAATGGGAGACGCAAAACTGGCTGGCGGATGGCCGCGCGGTACTGCTGCGCAACCTCGACACCGGCTGGCGGGCGGGCGTGACGGCCATGGCGGAAGCCGGGCTCGCCAGCGTGCCGCCCAACACCGAGCTGTACACCAACCGTTTTGTTGCGCAGGTGCTGCCGGGGTGACGGACACCGAGCCGGCCATCGTCCTTGTCGCCGTCGAGAAGATCTATCGGACGCGTCACGGCGCGGTGGCGGCGTTGCGGCCGATCGACCTGGCGGTGCGGCGTGGCGAACTGCTGGCGGTGATCAGCCCGTCCGGCTGCGGCAAGACGACGCTGTTGCGCCTGGTCGCCGGACTGACGCCGCCGAGCGCGGGGCAGGTGCGGGTGGCCGGCCGCGCGCTGTGGGCCGGATCAGCGCGCAATGCGGCCGCGCTGCGCGGCCTGGGCATCGTGTTCCAGGACGCCAATCTGTTTCCCTGGAATACTGTGCGGCAGAACATCGGCCTGCCGTTGGCACTCCGCGGGGTGAAGCGCGCCGCTCGCGACGCACGCGTGCAGGCGCTGACGGAATTGGTCGGTATCGTCGGATTCGAGCAGAGCTGGCCGCGCGACCTGTCCGGCGGCATGCGCCAACGCGCCGCTATCGCCCGGGCGTTGGCGGGCGAGCCGGAGATCCTGTTGCTGGACGAGCCGTTCGGCGCGCTGGACGCGCTGACCCGCGACGCCATGAATCTGGAATTGCAACGTATCTGGACGCAGACCGGCTGCACCGCGGTGCTGGTGACGCATGCGATCAACGAGGCGATCTTCCTGGCCGACCGCATCGCGGTGCTGTCGCCGCGGCCAGGCGGGATCGAGGCGTTGATCGAGGTGGCGCTGCCGCGACCGCGCGCGCCGGACGTGCAGGCGAGCCCTGCATTCCTGGCGATCGCCGCCATGTTGCGCGCGCTTTTGGCGCAGGGGAATTCGGCGTAGCACGTCTATTGCGGCACTGTGCTGACGGGGGGCAGCGTGAAACGTCGGTTGCGGCACCGTGCTGAAGGGGATGGCCGGGTTGATCCCGGGATCAAGCTGTCCAGGGATGGTGATGACGAAATGAATACGGTGTCCGCGGCCGGTCCTGGCGACAGGAAAACGATGCCCGGCCGACTGATCTGCCGTCAGGGGCTGGAAGTTCTGGCGGCGCCGGCTCTGCTTTGTGTGCTGCTGCTGGCCTGGCAGGCCTATGTGTCGTTGTCCGGCGTGTCCGCGTTCATTCTGCCGTCGCCCGGCGCGGTGGTGGCTGCGCTCGCGCGGCTGCTGGAGTCGCCTGCCACGTGGCGGCACGTCGGTCTGACCGCGCTGGAGACCGGCGTGGGCTTCCTGGCCGCCACGCTGCTGGCGGTGGGCGCCGGGTTTGCGGTCGGGCGGCTACCCTGGCTGGAACGCACCCTGTCCCCGTTCATCGTTGCCAGCCAGCTCGTGCCGAAGGTCGCGCTGATCCCGCTGTTCGTCGTCTGGTTCGGGTATGGACCGGAGCCGAAGCTTCTAGTCGTTACGGTAATGGCGTTCTTTCCGGTGTTCACCAGCACGGTGCTCGGGCTGCGCTCGATCGAACCAGGCCATGGCGACGTGATGACGTGCCTGAATGCCTCCGGCTGGCAGCGTCTGACCCGGCTGGAGCTTCCATCCGCGGCGCCATATATCCTGTCGGGAATGGAGGTCGGGGTTGTGCTGGCGATCATCGGCTGCGTGGTGGCTCAAATGCTCGCGGGCAACGCGGGGCTTGGCTATCTGCTGATGGCGAAGATGAACGCCTACGAAACGGATGGTTTGTTCGCGGTGCTGCTGCTGCTCGCCGGGCTTGGCTGCGGCTTCCATTTTGCCGTGCGGGCACTGCGCCGGGTGCTTGTTCCGTGGCACGCATCGGCCGTGTAAGGCGGCGCAGCGAGCGACGTACGTTGGCGTCTGACCCAACCCGTCATGGCCNNGGCCATGACGGGTTGGGTCAGACGCTGCATACGTCCCTGGTCTCGCCGTTTGATATGAGTCGGCGATGCTTCTTGTCAGCGCATGCGGATTCGCGGATGGTAACGACCAAGACCGCCATTGATCGACGGAGTCTCGCCGGACGGCAGACCCCTTCGCGATGCGGCAGGGAGGAGGAAACAATGCGACGGCGGCAGATCATCGGCGCCTCGATCAGCATGATTGCGGGCGCGCTCGGCGGCACCGCGCGCGCCGATCAGTTCGGATCCGACAGTGCACCGATCCACATCGCCGTGCAGATGCAACCGACACAGTCGCCGAAATCCGCAGTGCCGGCCGTCAGAGAATACTACCAGTCGCATATCGAGGCGTGGGTCAAGGCGCATCCCGACGTGATGCTCGACGTCAGTTTCAACAGCTCGGACATAAACGCCAGCATGACGCGGATGCAGGAGCAGGCGGTGGCCCGGCGCGCACCCGATGTCGCCATGCTCGATTCGTTCTTCCTCAGCCGGTTCTACCAGTACCTGCAGCCGCTCGATCGCTTCTACGGTCCCGATCAGGTGAACGACTTCGTCGGGTTCGCGCGCAACGGCATGCATGGGCCCGACGGCAAGCTGAAGGCGCTCTGGGTCAACACCGATGTGCGCGTGCTGAACTACCGCAAGGACCTGGTCACCACCCCACCGAAGACCTGGGATGAGCTGCTCGCGCTGGCCGCCGAGCTGTCGAAGCGCGGCCTGACCGGCTATCTATATCCGGGCGGCCGCGGCGAGGGCACCGTCATGGAGCACCTGCCGATGTTCTGGGCGCAGGGCGGCGAGCTAGTGGACGAGAGCGGCAAGCCGGTGTTCGGCACGGGCAAGAACCGTGTTGCCATGCTGAACGTATTGAATTTCCTCAAGCGCACGATCGACTCTGGCGCGAGTCCGAACCGGGTCGTCAACTATCGGTTCGAGGCCGACATGTATCCCGAGATCTTGCAGGGCAAGGTCGCCATGTTTCTCGGCGGCAGTTGGATGGTGCAGCAGTTGCACGGGCTTGGCGACAAAAATGACTGGGGCATCGCGCCGATTCCGCTGATGACATCTGGCGATCCGGTCACCGCGGCGGGCGGCTGGACCTATGCCGTCTTCACGCCTGATGCGAAGAAGCAGGACCTGATCATCGATCTGGTCAACAGTCTGGTTGCCGGCCCGGACGCCATGGCGGCGTCGACCGCGGCGTTGGGCAACCTGCCGACGCGCATGAGCGTGGCGCGCGGCGATTATGCCTACGTGAAAACCCCGATGGTGCAAGCCTACCTTGATCTGCTGCGCTACGGGCGCGCACGGCCCGGCGCCACCATCTATCCCAGCATCTCCACCGAACTGCAGGTCGCGATCTCCGACGTGATCACCGGCCAACAGACGCCAGAGGCCGCGCTCGACCAGGCGTGGCACAAGCTGGCGCCTTGATGCGATCGAACCGGCGGCCGATCGAGGATCGCCCGCTGCTCTGGCTGGCGCCGCTGTTCCTGCTGCTCGGCGTGCTCTACCTTTATCCAATGCTCGACGTCGTACGGCTCAGCTTCACCGACGCGGGCGACGCCGGTGCGCCGGTGCACACCACGCTGGCCAGCTATCGCGCCGTGTTTGGATCTCCCGAGTTCGGCGGCATGGTGCGCGTGACCGCCATCTTCGTCACCGCCAGCATCATCGGCCAGTTGGTGTTCGGCATGCTGATCGCAGTCCTGGTCTGCGAGGGCGAGCGGCGGCGGTTGCCCGGCGCGGCGGTGGTCCGCGCGATCGTGCTGGTGGGTTGGGTGCTGCCGGGTGTGGTGATCGGCATCATCTGGAAACTGCTGCTGGATGAATCCGGATCGGGCATTCTTGCCTACGTGGCCTCGATGCTTGGCGTGCGGGAACCGGCCTTCCTGTCCGCACCGGTGCCGGCGCTGGTCTGGGTGACGGTGGCGAACATCTGGCGCGGCACCGCGTTCAGCATGATCCTGCAATATGCCGGAATGAAGACCGTGCCGCCGGAACTTTATGAAGCGGCGACCGTCGACGGCGCCGGCGCGCTGCAACGATTCCGCCATGTCACGCTGCCGTCCTTGCGCGGCATCCTGCTGGTCAATCTGGTGCTGATCACCATCGCCACGCTCAACACCTTCGACATGGTGCTGCCGCTCACCGGCGGCGGGCCGGGCCGCGCGACGGAGGTCGTTGCGCTGTACGTCTATCACCTGGTGTTTTCCGAGTTTCAGCTTGGCCGCGGGGCGGCTGTCGCCGTCATGCTGATGGCGGTCGGTCTCGCGCTGTCGGCGTGCTACGCGCGGATCATGCCGCGCGAGCCGGCCGCATGACATTGTGGCGCGCGCGGCGGATGGCCGGATCGATCGGCATCTATGTTGGTTATGTCGTGGTGGCGGTGGTGTTCCTGTTCCCGCTGCTCTGGGTGGTGTCACTGTCTTTGCGACCCATGGACGAGCTGTTCGCGTTTCCACCGCGCCTGGTGCCACAGCATCCGACGCTTGCAGCGTATCGCGAGGTGCTGACCGGCTCTCCTCTTGTTGTCTATTTGTTGAATTCGGTGAAACTCGTGACCGCGACGGTGATTTGCTCGCTGACGATCGCCATCCCGAGCGCCTATGCGCTGTCGCGCCTGCGCTTCCGCAATGCCACGCTGAAATCGCTGGTGATGCTCTGCATGCTCAGCGTGCAGCTCGTTTCGCCGCTGGTCACCGCGCTGCCGCTGTATCGGTGGTTCTCGTTGCTCGATCTGATCAACTCGCCGGCCGCCGTGGTCGCGGTCTATGTCGCGCTCAGCGCGCCGTTCGCCACCTGGATGCTGACCGGGTTCCTCGACACCGTGCCGGTGGCGCTGGACGAGGCGGCGCGGATCGATGGCTGTTCCCGGCTGCAATCGGTGATCCGCGTGCTACTGCCGGTCATGCTGCCGGGTCTTGCCTCCACCGCGATCCTGCTGGCGATCAGCACCTGGGGACAGTTCATCATCCCCTTCGTGCTGCTGACGCGCGGCAACCTGTATCCTGTCAGCGTCGGCATTCTGGACTTTCAATCGAGCACCGACGCGGTCAGCACGCATCTGCTTGCCGCCGCCGCCATTCTTAGCGCGCTGCCGGCGATGCTGGCGTTCCTCGTGCTACAACGTTTCATCATCGGCGCGCTCACCGCGGGCGCGGTGAAGGGCTAGCGGTGAATGGCTAGCGGGAGCGATTGCATGCTGCACATGATCGGCAACGCGCATCTGGATCCGGTCTGGCTTTGGCGCTGGCACGAAGGCTGCGCCGAGGCCATCGCCACATGCTGGTCCGCGATCGATCGCCTGGAAGAACATCCGGGTTTCGTCTTCACCCGTGGCGAGGCGCTGATCTATCGCTGGATCGAGGAGCTCGATCCGCCGCTGTTCGCCCGCATCCGTGACTTCGTCGCGGTGGGACGCTGGGTCGTCGTCAACGGCTGGTGGATTCAGCCCGACTGCAACGTGCCATGCGGCGAGGCGGTGATTCGTCAGGCGCTGTATGGCAAACGCTATTTTGCCGATCGGTTCGGGATCGATGTCACCGTCGGTTACAACGTCGATTCATTCGGGCATGCGGCAACGCTGCCGATGTTGCTGCGGCATACCGGGTCCGACAGCTACGTGTTCATGCGGCCGCAGGCGCATGAGATGACGCTGCCGCGAGAATTGTTCGACTGGGTCACGCCGGATGGCTCGCGCGTGCGCGCCTTCCGCATCCAGATTGCCTATCACAGCGCGGCTCGGTCGGTGGCGTTGCCCCACAAGATCGAGCGGCATCTGGTGATGAGCGCAAACGCCGGCCATCCGTTCATGTGCTTCTACGGCGTCGGCAATCACGGCGGTGGCCCGACGCGCGACGCATTGGCCACGATCGATGCGCGCCGCGAAGCCGGCGATCCGATCGAATTCAGCGACCCGGTGCGGTTCTTTGCCGCGGTGCGCGATGTGGTTGTGCCGGAATTCATTGGAGAGCTGCAATATCATGCGATCGGCTGCTACAGCGCCGACTCGTCGCTGAAGGCGCTGAACCGGCGCGCGGAATCTCTCCTGTGTCAGGCCGAGACGGCTGCCGCGCTCGCCTTTCGCCAGACCGGCGCGACCTATCCCGGGGCGACTTTTACGGCCCTGTGGCAGACGCTGCTGTTCAACCAGTTCCACGACACGATGGGTGGGTCGAGCATCGAGGCCGCCTGCGACGACGCCATTCACGCCTATGGCGCCGTGATCGATGGCGCGGAGACAGCATTGAACGCCGCGGTGCGGCACCTCGCGCGTCGTGTGCGCCGCGCAGCAAACCCGCGCGATCCGCAGTTTCTCCTGATGAATTTCAACGATGCGGACTGGGACGGCATCGTTGAGCTGCAGCCCTGGATGGATTTCGAAACGATGCCGCCTTGCACGCTGCGCGACGAGGACGGGCACGCCGTGCCGTTCCAGGAGATCGATACCGAAGCGACGATGGGCGGCATCCAGCGCATCGCTTTTCGTATTCGGGTTCCCGCGTTCGGCTATCGGCTGTTGCGCTACGTGGAGGACACGCAAGCCGGCGCGACACCGGACGGCCGGCTGGCGCGCAGCGAGCGCCGCGCGCTGATCGATCCGCTAACGGTTCAGACCGGCGGCTGGCGAATGGAGGTGGATCCCGCGAGTGGCGCCATTCGGACCCTCGTCAATCGCCGGTCGGGCGCCACGCTGTTCACCGGGCCGGCGCATCTGGGCATCGTTGTCGACGATCCCTCCGACACCTGGAGCCACGGTGTGGACCGGTACCCGGTCGCCGGCGTCGAGATGCGGTGCGACTCCGTTGTCCTGGTGGAACAGGGTCCGGTGCGCACCACGGTGGAGATCTGCGCCACACACGGTGAGAGCAGGCTTCGCACCACCGTCGTTCTTCCTGAAGACGCGGACTTGCCGGTCGACCTTCGCGTGGCGCTGGACTGGCGGGACCAACACCGCCTGCTGCGGCTGGCCTATCCGCTGGGCGCGCGGCGGTTCGAGTACGAGATCCCCGCCGGGTGGATCGCTCGGCCAGATGACGGGCGGGAGGTTCCCGGGCATCGCTGGGTTCGTGCTGTGCGGCCAGATCTTGTAGTCGCCGTCGCCAATGATGCGAAATACAGCTATGCCGCGCAGGACGGCACGCTGTTCATCACCGCCGTGCGCTCGCCGGTGTTTGCGCATCATGATCCGATGACGTTGCAGCCGGGCACGCGCTATCGCCACATGGACCAGGGCGAGCAGCGCTTCATCATCCGCGTGCAGGCCGCGCCCGATCTGTCGCGGTGCGATGCCTGGCGGCTGGCAGATGCGCTGCTGCGTCCGCCGGTCGTCACGCCGCACGTGTCGCGCGGCGGCGATCAGCCCTGGCAGGGGCAGTGGCTGCACACGCAGGCCGCGACGAGTACTGTAATGGCGGTCAAACTCAGCGAGGACGGCACCTCGGTCGTTCTGCGCGCGGTCGAATTGGAGGGCCAATCGGATCGATTGCGCGCCGATGACGGCGCGATCGACGTGCCGGCGCGCGGCATCGTCACCGCCTTGTTGAGCGCGGACGATCTACGTGGCAGCGACGGTCTGGAACGGTAGCGTCGTGAGTGCCCCCCGGACGGGGCTGCATATATCTCTCCCGCTCGTCGCGGGCTTGGGCCGCGAAGAGCGGACCAAGGCTTGCCCTTTTAGAGCCTGCCACCGGGCTTGACCCCATATGCGCTAA
>PLXO01000330.1 GCA_003151425.1 Acetobacteraceae bacterium | reverse complement strand
TTGCGGGCGGCGCAGCAACTGGCGAGGCCGCAGCCGCCGGGGCTGGTGCCGGCGGAGGCGGCCGAGCCGCGTGCGCAGCCGGCGCCTAAGGTCGCCCCGGCGAGCACACCGCCGCAGCCACCGCCAGCGGAGGGACGGCACGAACGTCGCCGCCGTGAGCGCGCCGAGCGCCATGCCGCCGCCAAGAATGCCTTGGCGCGGCGGCCCAATGCCGCTGCCGCGCCGTCGGCAGGCGTTGCGCCGGTCGCTCAGGACCATGACATGCGCCAGCACCTGTTGGCCGAGGTCGCCGCCCGGGTGGCGGCCTCCACCGCCGCCCTCGCGGCGTGAGGGCAGGCAGGACCCATGCAACGTGAGGCCACCGCCGGCCGCACCGGCACGCTGCCCGACGGCCCACTGGGCGCCGGCCCGCTGCGCAACGGCAATCCGCGCGGCAATCCGAACCTCGCGCCGCGGTGTGGGGCGAAGACCCGCACGGGCTGTCCGTGCCGCTCGCCGGCCATGGCGAACGGGCGTTGCCGCATGCACGGCGGCGCGAGCACCGGTCCGACCACCGAGGCCGGCCTCGCACGGCTGCGCGCCGCCCGCACGAAGCATGGCTTCTATAGCGCTGAAAGCCAGGCCGCGCTGCGCCGCACGGACGCCTTCATCGCCGAGACGCGCGCCCTGCTGGCGCGGCCCCGTATCGAGGCTCGGCAAGCCGATCCGGCTGCACCCAGGGGCGGAAAGCGTAGTTGAACGGCAAGAGCCTATACAACGTGAGGAATGGCTTGCCGTGAGCTTGGCCATCCCTCCGGCACGGACCGTGGGAACCGAGCGACTGACCGCAGGGACGGCGGCTGTGGGGATGGCCGGAACAAGTCCGGCCATGACGTGGACAACGTGGATGACGTGGTTGACGTGGTTGACGTGGTTGACGTGGATGACGCGGATGACGCGGATGACGGTGAGGTAACTCAGATCAGCGCCAGCCGCGCCTCCATCACATCCGGCTCCTCCGGCAGGCGGCGCACGCTGAAACCGAGATGGCGCACGAAGGCCAGCATCGGCGCGTTGTCGGCCAGCACCTGGCCCACCATCGCGTGCATGCCGCGCGTCCGTGCCCAGTCGATCAGGCGGTGCATCAGCCGGCCGGCCAATCCCTTGCCCTTGAGGTCCGGTTGCACGATCACCGCGAACTCCCCGGTCGTGCCATCCGACTCGACGATCAACCGTGCGACGCCGACCGTTTCGCCGGTGACCTCGCGGATCGCGACGAAGGCCATTTCGCGGTCGTAATCGATCTGCGTCAGCCGCGCCATCATCTCCGGCGACAGCTCACGCATCGAGGTGAAGAAGCGGTAGCGGATGTCCTCCGCCGACAGGCGGGCGAAGAACGCGCCGTGCTGCGCGGCATCCTCCGGACGGATCGGACGGATGATCAGCCGCTCGCCGCGTGCGTCGCAGTGCTCGATCAGGTCCTCGGGGTAGGGCGGGATCGCCAGCGTGCCGCGCTCGCCCGCCGGGCGCAGCCGCAGCCATGCATCCGCGGCGAGCACGCCCTGGGAGTCGACGAACAGCGGGTTGATTTCCAGCGCCGCGATCTCGGGGAAGTCGACGATCAACTGGCTGACCCGCACCAGCGTTTCGGCGACCGTATCGATCCGGGCCGCCGGCATGTCGCGGAAGGCGGCCAGCGTGCCGGCGGCGCGGGTGCGCGCGATCAGCGCCTGGGCGAGCGTCAGGTTCAGCGGCGGCAAGTCCATGGCGATGTCGTGCTGCACCTCGGCAGTGGTGCCGCCCTGGCCGAAGGTGATGGTCGGGCCGAACACAGGATCGTCCGCGACGCGAATCAGCAGTTCGCGCGCGCGCGCTGCCTGGCGCTGCACCAGCAGGGTCGTCGCCGAGCCATCGGCGCGGCGCGCGTCGGATGTCGTCGCCGAGCCATCGGCGCGGCGCGCGTCGGGTGTCGTCGGCTTGTCCAGCGCGCGGCGCGCTTGCCGTAGCGTCAGCGTGCGCGCCGCGAGGCGCACTTCGGCCGCATCGTGCAGATCGAGCGCCAGGCCGCCACGCGCCCGCTCGCCGGGCGGTTCCGTGGCGCGCAGCTTGACCACCACCGGATAACCCAACAGCGCGGCGGCGGTGACCGCGTCCACCTCCGTGCTCACCGCGCGGCACGGCACGGTGGGCACGCCGTAGGCGGCGAGCACCGCCATCGCCTCGTCCTGCGCCATATCATGCCGGTTAGCCGCGCGCAGGCGCTGGAACAGGTGGCGCACGTCTGCCTGGTCGGAGGCGACCGCGACCACGCGGCTGGGCGGCAGCTCGCGCGCCGCGGCACGGTTGCGCCGGTCCTGCACCAGATGCAGGAAACCGCGCACGGCCTGCTCCGGCGTGGCGAAGGCGGTCACGCCGGCCTCGCCCAGGCGGTGGCGATGCGCCGCGCCGGTCGTTTCGCCCATCGCGGCGACCAGCAGCGGCAGCTTGACGGTGCCGCCGCACGCGGCAAGCGCCGCCATCGCCGCCCCGTCCGCCGCGCCGACCGGGGCGTGCGCGACCAGGATGCCGCCCACCTCCGGCGCCCCGGCGAGCAGCGCCGCGATCTCGGCCAGCAGCAGCGGCGCATCAGCGCCGACAAAGACCATGCCGTTGGCGATGGCGGGGTGTCCGGCCGCCTCGCGCGCCGTCCCGTTGTGCAGCGTCCCCACGTGTGGCGTCGCATCCGCCAACGTTCCCATGCGTAACGTCGCATCGGGCAGCGTTTCCTCGGGCAGCGTTCCCGCGGGCAGCGAGGGGCGGTCAGCGGTCGGCAGGCGCAGGCGCAGCACCGCCTCGGTCTCCGGTGACAGCGCCGCCAGCCGCAATCCGTCGCGCAATACGGCGTCCGCCGCCATCCGCCCGGCGCTGATGGAATTGGTGACGATGGCGAGCGCTTCGCCGCGGGCCGGGCGGGCGCGCGAGAGGGTTTCCGCGACCGCCAGCAGATCCTCGAGACGTGACACGCAGAGCACGCCGGCGCGGCGCAGCGCGGCCTCGAACGCGAGGTCGCCGATGCCGGAGGGGTCCAGCAGCCGGCCCCCGGGGTGGATCGCCACCACCGGGCGCAGCCGCGATGCCGCGCGGGCGGCCGACAGGAAGGCGCGGCGGTTCTTGATTCGGCGCACGTCCAGCAGGATGGCGCCGGTGCCGGGATCGCGCGACAGCCAGTCCAGCGCCGTGCCGAAGCCGAGATCGACGTTGTCGCCAATGCCGATGATATGACTGAAGCCGACGCCATTCGGCCCGGCCCAGTCCAGCACCGCGCGGCACATCGAGGCCGACTGCGAGACCAGCGCCAGGCGCCCCTTGGCCGGGGTCAGATGCGCGCGCGAGGCGTTGAGCCCCAGCTCGGGGATGGCCAACCCGAACGAATCCGGTCCCAACACGCGCACACCGGTGCGCCGCGCCAGCTCGGCCAGGCCGTCGGCATCGACCAGCACCACCGCCGCGAAACAGCCCCTTGCGGCAAGCGCCGGCAGCACCGCCGCCAGATCGTCGGCGCTCGCGATCACCGCGAGGTCCGGGGAGACCGGCAGATCGGCCACGCCCGGGTAGGCCAGCACGCCCCCCACGGCGCGCCGCGCCGGATCGATCGGCAGCACGGCGCCCTTGAATCCGGCGTCGCGCAGATTGCGCATCACCTCGGCGCCCATCGGCGTGCCGGCGCCGATCACCGCAACGGAGTCCGGGCGGAACAGCGCGGCAGGCGCGAAGCGGCCGACCGGGTTGGGGCGAAGCAGGCTCATGGTGCACCGCAGCATACTCGCATTGGGGTTGCAGTCCACAAGTGCACGAATGCATTGCCAATATGTCAAAGCCGGCGTTGCATGGATGTCGGCTGGGTGTGGGAACCGGCGGGGCGCGGGGACCGGCTGGCATGGGAATCGGCTGGGCATGGTGACCGGCTGGCTGCATCGCCGAGCGACCCGACCGGCCATGACGAGCGGCCAGCCATTGCGGGGACGAACATGGTGGATGAATCGCACTTGGATCCGGAAATGCTGCAATCCCAGCGCGAGGCGGAGGCATACGCGAAGAACTTCCCGCCCGTGCGGGTGGCGCTTCCGCTCGACCCGCATCGCGCGGTGAACGACATCCTGGCGCTGCGCACCGCCACCGGAGGGCCGGTCATGGCGGAGACCACCGAGCGCTGGGTCGCCGCCCGCGGCCGGCGCATCTTCTGCCGGGTGCATCGCCCGCGCACCGATCGTCCGCTGCCGACACTGGTGTATTTCCATGGCGGCGGCTGGGTGTGGTCCTCGGTCGACACGCATGACCGGCTGGCGCGCGAGTACGCCGCCGCCGGCGAGGTCGCCGTGGTCAGCGTCGACTACGCCCTGTCGCCAGAAGCAAAATTCCCGCAGGCGCTGGAGGAATGTGCCGCGGTCACCAGGCATGTCGCGGCGCACGGCGCCGACTGGGGGCTCGATCCGTCAACCCTGTTCGTCGCGGGCGATTCCGCCGGCGGCAATCTGGCGCTGGCGACCGCGCTGCTGCTGCGTGATACCGGCGGGCCGTCGTTGCGCGGCATCCTGGCGGTGTATCCGGTGTGCGACAGCGGCCTGGACACCGCGAGCTACCAGGAGTTCGCCACCGACCACGGCCTGACGCATGAGCGAATGAGCTTCTACTGGAACGTCTATGTCCCGCACGCAGCGGATCGGCACCATCCGCTGGCTGCGCCGCTGCGCGCGGAGCTGACCGGCCTGCCGCCGGTGTTGGTGCAACTCGCGGAGCTCGATGTGCTGCGCTCCGAGGGCGAGGCACTGGCCGCCAAGCTGCGGGCGGCTGGCGTAAAGGTAGAGCTGGAGGTCTTCCCCGGCGTGCTGCACGGCTTCATGCGGGCCATGGCGACGGTGGGCAAGGCGCGCGATGCGGTCGAGAAGGCCGGGGTGTGGCTGCGGCAGATGCGGTAGAGACGGTAGGTGCGTAAAGTTCCAGGCGGCGGAAGGCGCAACGGCGAGGAGGAGGCTCGGATGCATATCCTTGGCCGTCGGCAGGCGGTAGCGCTGACCTCGTCGTTCGTTTCGGCATTTCCCATCCTGGTCAGCGGTGGAAGTCGCGCGCAAGTTAAACCCGGCGCCGCAGCGGTCGCCTTCGAGATGGCGGATTTCACCAAGACCGCTGCCGATGCCGACGCCGCTTTTGCCAAGGCTCTCGCCGCGATTTCCAAATCAACCAATGACGCGAACAAGCTCGGCAAGACGGTTCATATCGTTTTCAACTTGGAAAAGAACGCCACCTACACGATCAAACGACCTCTTCTGCTCAAACAGCTCAGTGCCTTCGAACTCAATGGCAACGGGGCGCGGCTCGTCAATACGGCGCTAGGATCGACGCTGCTGATCTCCGGCTCGAGCCACGTCACCGTCCGCGACCTCTCGATCGATTACGACCCATTGCCGTTCACCCAAGGGACGATCACCGCGTTCGACCGCGCCGCACTGCAGATCATGGTGAGGGTCGATCCCGGCTATCCCGACGACGCGAAGTTCCTCGCCACCATCACGGATGGTTTTTTCAAGGTCATGGATCGCCGAACCCGCGCGTTGAAGGCGGGCGCAAGAGACTTCCTCTCCCCAAGCCGCATCGAGCGGGTCGGCGAGAGGCAGATCAAGGTCCATCTCCAATGGAGCGCGAACGAGCTTGGTCCGGGCCAGCTGCTCGTCGTGGTCGGGGATGTGGTGGCGATCAGCAACGGCTACGCCCACGCGATTGTCGTCGACGACAGCGCCTCGACCGCGTTCACCGGACTGAAACTCCTGGCTTCCCCCGGTATGGGGATACTGGAAAACGCCGGCCCGGGTGGGATGTTGCTGCAGAACGTGTCCATTATTCCCGGGCCAAGGCCCCAGGGAGCGACGACCGATCGACTGGTTTCCACCAACTCCGACGGCTCGCATTTCATCGCCGTCGAACGAGGCCCGACGATCCAGGATTGCACCTTCGCCAATACCGCCGACGATGCCGTGAACGTGCACGGATTTTACTACTACGTTGTGCAGAAGACCGGCCCGCGACGCTACCTGCTGAGCCCCAAATGGGATGTGGGCCTGATCGCCGGAGACATGATCGAAACTTGCGAGAACGGCACGTTCCGATCGCTGGGGCGCACCAAGATCGTGCAGCTGACCAAGAGAAAGGCGCCCGAGTTGAAGGACAAAATCGCGCAGATCTGGAAGAACAAGAGCCCGACCACCCAGCCCGATATGGTGTACGACATCGAGCTGCAGCAGGATCTGCCCCTGAAGATTGCAGATGCCGTCACCTCACTTAGCCGGATCGGCGCGGGAACGGCGATCAGGCGATGCAGCTTTCACGCTTGCGGACACGTCGTGGTCAAGTCGGCCAATTCCGTCGTTGAGGACAGCCAGTTCTCCTATTCCTCGACGATCGCGCTCCAGGCGGGGAGTGATATCGGCTTTTGGTCCGAGTCCGGTTTTGCCGAGAACCTTAGTCTCAGGAACAACCGCTTTACCCATAGCATCACCGGTGCAAACGAACTGTCGGATGGCAGTACCGCGCTGGGCGCCATATATATCGGCATGTCACTGCCTCAGGGCGCGAAGGGATTTCAGAATAACTTCGATAATCGAAACGTTACGATCCAAGGCAACCGGATCGATGATTCGTTCATCTACGCGATCTTCGTCAGTAACGCTGATGGTGTCAGGATCATCGACAACGTCATCGGCCAGACATTCATTCGTGGAAACGCGTTCGGTGCCGGCCGATTTTACGGAGAAACTCCGAATAGCGCCATCTTCATCGGTCGCTCGAAGAATGCTGAGATCGGCAACAACAGAATCGCGCGTGGTCGAGTTACGAAAACGGCCGTGGCCGTGGATCGAACCTGCTTGCGGGAGTCGATCCATGTTAGAAACAATGTGCTGGCCTGACGATAGATGGCGGGGCTGTTCGAAGCGCCGATTCTGGCTCCCCGGGTTTGCCAACGTATTTCCAACGCCAGCCGGTGGCCACATCGCAGGATTGCGCAGAATCGGCCGGGTGGCGGAGGGGATGAGATTCGAACTCACGATAGAGGTTGACCCCCTATAACGGTTTAGCAAACCGCCGCCTTCAGCCACTCGGCCACCCCTCCGCCAGGAGGACGCATCCCGGATCGCTCCGGACACGGCGTTTGCGTCGACGTTTCTAGGGCCTCGACCCGAGGGCGTCAAACTGTGCGCAGGAAGGGCGCCGTGCGCAGATGGTGGCCGTGCCGTCGATCGGCAATGGCGCGCCGGGCCGCCCTACATCGGCGGCACCAGCCCGTCCTTCCCGACGCCGATGCGCTGTGCGACCAGGGAGCCGTCCGGCTGCCGCGTCGCGGTGATGATGACATGCGCGCCTTGTGTCAGCATCGCCGCCGTCGCGGGCGCATAGGTGATGATGGGCGCCTTCTCCGACACGACCACCTGCTTCTCGCCGTCCTTGTAGCGCAGCGTGAGCGTGCGACCCTGGGTGACTACGACATCGCCCACCGTCCCGTTGGTCATCGTGCTTTGCGGCTGCAGATCCCAGGGGTGATGCCCTTCACCCACCCCGCGCATGCTTTCCGGGAAGATCTGGATCTCGTACGCCACCAGCGACCCATCGGCCTGCGGCATCGCGGCCGTGCCGATGTAGCTCCTCGGCTTGATGTCGGCGATGTTCGCCGCCAGGACCGCGGTGACAACGACATTGGGCGCAACAGCGAGCTTGACGTTCTGTCCCTCGCGCGAGGTCACCTGCATCGTCTGCGCGTCCACCGCCTCGATCGTGCCGCGAACGCGGACCGGCGCGGCATCCTGAGCGACGGCGGCGCCGGCGAGGCAACAGCACAGCGTCGCGGCAAGCGGGGTTCGGCGGCTCGTCATGGGACCCTCCAGCCTGTTTGGCTTTGAACATCGCGGCCGGGACACTAGCGCGCCTCACCCACGAAACCACGCTGCAACTCGGCCAGACGCGCCAGGGCGGCGGCGGGCAGGGGGCCTTGCTCGATCGCCGCCAGCGCCGACTCGAACTCGGCCAGCGTCGCCATGCCGACCAGCACCGTGCTGATCGCCGGCGTCGAAATGACGAACCGCGTCGCCGCCGCCGCCAAGTCGGCGGCGTAACCCTCGGCCACCAGCGGTGCCAGCCGCCGCGCGCGCGCCAAATCGTCGTCGTAGTTCAACGCGGATCCGATCGGCTCCGGTGCGGGACTCGCGATCGGATGTCGCTCCGCCGCGCCGGACAGCGCGCCACCCGCCAGGGCGCGGATGCCGATCGTGCCGACGCCGGCGGCGGTCGTGTGATCCAGCAGCCGCCCGTAATCCTGTGCCGGATAGCCGGCCGGGATCGCCATGCCGGCGGATGGGTTCAGCATGTTGTAGCTGACCTGGGCACTTTGGAACGCGCCCGAGTCGATCACCTGGTGCAGCGCCGCGGTCTCGCCGACGGCGGTGATCCCAAGAAAGCGCGTCTTGCCCTGTCGGCGCAGCGCCTCGAAGGCCGGCACCACCTCCTCCAGCACCATCTTCACCGAGAACGATTCGCCCGCGCCATCCGCCGTGATCGCGTTGTGCAGGTGGAATATGTCGACATGGTCCATGCCGAGCCGCGCCAGGCTGGCGTCCAGCGAGGCGGCCGCGGCTTCGGCGATGCTGCCACGCTCGGCCTGGGTAAACCGGATCTTGGTGCCGACATACGCCGCCGGTTTCAGCTTCGCCCAGACGCGGCCGAGATTGGTCTCCGAGGCGCCGTTGCCATACTGCACCGCGGTGTCGAAGTAATTGATGCCGGCGACCAGCGCGCGCGCGACGGCATACTCCTGATCATCAGGCGAGCCGCGCACCATCAGGCCGCCGACCGCGCCGCAGCCGAAGCCGAACCCCGAGATCTGCAATCCTGTGCGGCCGAAATTCCTCATTTCCATGACGTTATCTCCTTATGTTATGACGTTGCCGGCATCTTTCGATGTCGCCCCGCCTGGCCCGCCCCCGACCGGCCCGCATACAACCTGGCCCACATACAACCTAGCCCGCATACAACCCGGCCGCCCGCGCCCGCACCTTCATCAGCGAGACCACCATCTCCAGCGTCGGCGCCGCCACGCCGGCCACCCGCGCCATCTCCAGCGGCGCATCGAAGATGCCGTCGATCTCCATCGGCCGGCCCAGCTCCAGGTCCTGCAAAATCGAGGGCTTGTGGTCCAGCCCGCGGCCGTGCCCCACGCGCTTCTCGTGGTCGGTGTCGGGCCTGGCGCCAACCGCGTTGGCGATGGCGGCGCCCTCCCGCATGATCTGCCGCGCCGTGGCGACACAGACCTCCTCCTGGTAGATGCGCCGCACGGTCGCCTGGGTCAGCACCGCCAGCGATCCGCTGGCCAGGTTGTTCAGCAGCTTGTTCCAGATCGCGTCGCGCACCGCAGTGGAGACCTCGGCCGTCATGCCGCCGGCGTTGATGTGCGCCGCGATCGACTGCACGCGCTGGCTGGCCCGCCCGTCCATCTCGCCCAGCACGACGCGGCTGTTTTGGTTCTCCAGCTCGATCACGCCCGGCCGGATCACCGCGCTGGCGGCGTAGACCACGCCGGCGATCGCCCGGTCCGGTCCCACCGCGCGCCATAGCGCATCGCCGGGGTCGATCTTCGGCAGCCGCCGTCCCTCCAACGCGCCGCCGACGCCGTGGAAATAGCACCAGGGAATGCCATTCATCACGAATGCCACCGGCGTGTCGGGGCCGAGCAGCGGCGCGATCGAGGCGGCGACCGCGGGCAACGCCGGTGCCTTCACGGTGACCAGCACGGCGTCCTGCGGCCCAAGCTCGAGCGGATCGGCGCTCGCGCGCACCCTGGCGTCGAGCTCGCCCGCCGCCGTGATCACCTTGAGCCCGTCCTGCCGGATGGCCTCTAGCTGCGCCCCGCGCGCCACCACCGACACGTCGGCGCCGCCGCGCGCGAGCCGCACCGCCAGATGCCCGCCGATCGCTCCGGCGCCGAACACACAGACTTTCATGCTGTCCCCCACGGCCGGCGACACCCGGCGTCCGGACTCTGTGCGCCGTCGCAGTGCAGCGTCAATTCGCGCCCCCCTTCTTCACCTCTCCCGCCCTTTCGCGGGAGCCGCCCGGTGGCAGGGTCTGCCGGGGGTTTGAGCCGGTGGAGCACTCGACCCTTGGGGGCCCCGAAAATGCACCTCCCGCGTCCGGGGAGGCGAGGGGGGCGGGGGCGGTGATCTGGGTCATCTGCGATCCTGGTTTGCTGAAGGTTAGTTATTAAATGTTACGGCATAACGCTCCACCTGCGCCACACAAACCTCAAGCGGAGGCACACCAGCGCCGGCAACCGGGAGGCCGGTTCAGGCGCCAGGGCCGCGCGCACACAAGCGAGCACGGCTCCGCGCGGCGTTCACCAGCGCCGGCGTCAGCTTCCCGGTCGAAGCAAGGAATGGAACCACGGATGAACACGGATGCAGGCGCAACCGGCAGTGCCTCGCGACCGGCCCGACCGCCGCTCGTGGCGCTCCACCCGTGTTCATCCGTGGTCCCATTCCTTGCAAGATTGCGGGCACGAGGGCACTCCGCCGTCCGCAAGTAAGCCAGCAAGAATCCAACACGGAGGAAGCCGGCACGAGGCACGGAGCACACGGAGAACCGTGCCGGATCGACTTCGGTGCCCCAGGACGAACGTCACCCAGGGTTCAGCCGACACCACGGCCACGCGCGCCCGTCATCTGCCGACGCGGTCGTCGGTCGCGCCGGCGTGGCCCTCGGGGCCGAGCGATCCGCACGGCGCTTCGCGCGGAGCGGCAGCCTTCCTCGCTTGGTGGCCGGTGCCTCGGCCTAAACGTCAGCAAAGGGTGCAGGCTGGGTAAAAACGCGCGGCCGCACCGGCGCTCCGCAACTTTGATTCGCCCGCGGCCGACGCATCGCAACAATGCCTTTCTACATGGTTCCGGGACGCATCGATATTGCGGTAGCAAAGCGTGCGACCGAGTTTTTACCCAGCCTGGGTGGAATCCGGACATCTCCGGTACGCAAATCTCACGCGAGATGCCGGTCGCGCCTGACCCTTGTCCGAACGCGGGCCGTTTTTTTGATCAGACCGTTACGGTTGGCGGCATATTTTGCTTGGCCATGGCGGTGGCGCTGCGGACGCTCGCCTGGTCAGGTGGCGGCGCGGCCGCGTTCTTGTGGCGCGCTTTGTCGGCCGCGCAAATGCCTTTGAGGACAGGGTCGGGAACCAACAAGGGTTGCTAAAGGTGATGTGGTTGCGGTCAGGCGCGAGCCGCGCGGAATCGTGGCCTGTCTTTCCAGGCCATCCGTTTAGCACAATGAGTACGCAACACAGGAGCTGGCAATGAATGTCACCTACGCGGCGTTTCCCGAGAGCGAGCATCGCGAGCGTCTCGCCCGGGCCCGCATGATCCTGCGGCAGAACGGCATCGACTGTTGCGTCAGCGTCGCGCCGGAGCATCACCAGGCTGGCGGGCGACTGGCTCCCCATGCCCCCTATCCTTCATCCGTGGCCAAACACACGTTTCGCCGTCAGACACCCGAGGTGGGAGCCGTATGCGCGAAAGCCGCACGTGCGGTTCTGTGCGGGGGGCGCCCAGTCATGGGCGTCCCTACCGCGATCGGGCTAGGCGCCGTAGCCGGGCGCCAGGCTGAACGCGCCGTTGCGGAACGAGTTGGCCTGGATCATCACGACCTCATCGTCCGGATAGCCGTTGTGCTGCTCTGGCGTGAAGGTGATGTCACCGTTCACGCCCGGCCAAGCCGTGAGCGTGTTCCAGTAGCCGGCGATCTGTTTCGGTTCGCTGCCAACATGCTTCACCGCGTCGGCGACCATCCGGGGCCCATCATAGCCGATGGCGATCCACCACAGCAGGGTGTCGCCCATCTCGATCTTCGCGCTGCTCAGCCGGTCCATGAACGCCTGCGTGCGCGCCGGCAGCTTGCCGGACGCATTGTAGGAGCAGGGCAGGAAATTGTTCGAATAGACGTTGGCCCAGTATTCGGGCTTGTCCAGCAGTGCCTTGGTCTGGCCGGAGCCGAGCGTCGTCTGGCCGACGATCGGCACGTCCCAGCCCATCTGCGAGCGCGTGTTGATGATGCGGGCCAGGAAGCCCGCATTCACGCTCCAGGGCATGATGACCTGCGCCCCCGCACTCTGCATCCGCAGCAGCTCCGGCTTCACGTCCGGGTTGGCCGCGTCGGTGTTGCCCTGATAGACCACGTCCGCGCCCTTCGCCTTGAGCATCGGCACATAGGTGTCGACCGACGCCGTGCCGTAGCCCGTGGTGTCGCTGATCACCGCCACCTGCTTGAGCTTGAGCACATCCAACACGTAGTGGTTCGCGGCAGCGCCGACCTGCCGGTTGCTGCAGATATTGCGAAAGGCGAACGGGTATTTCGCCACGTCGATCAGCGTATCGACCCAGCACGGATCGAGCTGCGGTACCCCGGCGCGGGCAATCAGCGGGGTCGCCGCCAGCGACTCTCCCGAATTGAGCGGACCCCATATGACATCGACGTGCTGCCCGCGCATGAGTTCGGTCGCCGCGTTCACCGCCTTGGTGGGATCGCTCTGCGTGTCGCGGACGATCATCTCGATACGCCGGCCATTGACGCCGCCGGCGGCGTTGATCTCGTCGACGGCCAGGGCGGTGCCGCGGTTGATCGCGACACCAGTGGACGAACTGGGCCCGGTAAGAGCCGGCAGAAAGCCAATCCGGATCGGCTCGGAGGCGGCGATCGCCGGTCGGGCAAGGCAAGTGGCAAACGAGGCCAAGCCGGCAGTGGATCCCGCCAGGACCTGGCGGCGGGTTATCGACATCTGGTTTCTCCCTAGGGTAGTCCTTGTTATGTTCACCCTCCTCGATGCGACCCTACTGCCGGGAAGGACGGCCGACAAGGCGCGGCGCGACAGGTCAGCAATTCGTATTATGAGGCGACGTCATCGTCAGGGCCGGCACGAGGTCGGCGATGGCGGTGAGAGGCCACGCGTGCGGAACGGCCATGATGAGAATTGCTGACTAAGCCGCTACGGCTGCCGGTCAGGCGACCACCCCCGATCGCCTCGGCTACGGCCGCTATCGGTCGAAACCCGCGGTTCGGTCCAGGCGCGCCCGGGTACCGCCGCTTAGGGTGGATTGCGGACGCTCAACTGCCCAACTCCGACGATGTATGCCACGGTAGCGTCAACGAAAACAGATGGTTCCGGGTACGGCCGACGGAGGCGCGGAAACCCTGGTTGAAAGCCAGCTTTCAACGGTTGGAAACGAGGGGTTTTCTGAACGGCGACATTTGCAGACAAACCGGACCGCCTTAGCGTCGGATCGTCCCGAAACCCTTGTCATCGACGGGGCCGCGAACCTTTCGTTAACCTTTCCAAGCTATCCATGGTGTGGCGGCAAGATGGCGCTCCGGGAGGTTTATGCATTGCGCAAGGACATTTTAGACCGGAACGACCCAATTCTTGGGGCTAGGGTCGCTCCGGCGGCCGGTGCCGATCACGGAGCAGGTGACAGCGTGCTCAGGTACTCAGATCATGTGACTCCGAGTTCGAACATGGCCGCGCTGACCATGGGCGACGTAGGTCTAACCTCCTGGCCAATCGAGTCATATCCCCTGACAAGGTATCCGCCAGTACGCGAGCCAGAGAGGAAGGCGATATTAACTACGGAGCAGGTGACAGCTTTGAGCATCGGCCAGCCTGCTGCATCCGAGAGTGACGGTTAAAGGTGGGGCGGACGCGAGACACTGTCGAGCGGTCGATACGGACCGCAAGCGTGGGTTCAGGTCAGCGCCGGCTGCCATGGCACAGAATCGGAGGACACAGGGATGTGCCGAATCATTTATCTTAGCCCGGCTGATGATGTGCCCACCGGCGGGATCAAAATAATCTACCGTCATGCGGCGTTGCTGTCCGCCCTTGGCGCCGAGGCGTTCGTGCTCCACCCTTTCGACACATCATTCCGATGCAGTTGGTTCAAACATACAGCGCGATTTCTGGACAGCCTCTCATTGAATCCATTGACGGATTTCGTGGTGATTCCGGAACTTTGGGCTGGTGTATTTGGGCCGCAATGTATCAACCAAAAAGTACGCTATGCGGTGTTCGTGCAGAACGGTTATCTAACTCATCCGGTGCTGCCGCAGCACTCGGCAATATTAATGGATGCCGTATATCGCGGCGCCGACCTCGTGCTGGCGATTTCGGAAGACACGTCGCTCATGACCACGCTGAACTATCCAGGCATTGATAAGACCCGGTTGGTGCGAGCACGATATTCGGTGGACGAACGTTTTCTCTCGACTGACTCGGCGGCGGCGATTCCGAACCACGGCCAGACGATCACTTTCATGCCGCGCAAGATGGGCGGTCATGCCGTTCGTGTTGTCTTCGCGCTGCGTCAGCACCTACCGCCGGGTTGGCAGATTTTGCCGATTTCGAACGTCGATGAAGCGGCTTGTGCGACGATGCTGTTCAGATCAAGTATCTTCCTGGCATTTTCGGAATTCGAGGGCCTCCCGCTCCCACCGTTGGAAGCCGCGCTCGCTGGCAACTTAGTGATTGGCTACACGGGCCAGGGCGCTCGCGAGTATTGGGACGCACCGAATTTTCTTGAAATACAGCAGGGCGACCTCCGCAGCTTTGTGGCTGCGTCGGCTCAAGCAGCGCAGGAGATTGATGGGGTGCGCCTGACATATGCTGATCTGGCGCCGGGGATCGCCTCCCTCGCCGAGCGCTTCTCTCCCTCTGCCGAAGCAGCGAGCCTGCGCGTGATTCTTGGCTACATCGAGGGCTGTTTCGCATCCGCCCCTGCGGCCGCGTCCGTCCCCGAACTAGTTTGAGAGATACGCCACCCGCGCGAGGGTGATCCGCATCGCGGGCGTTCGCCGCCTAGGGACTGCCACCGCGAGGAATTAACTCCGCGAATTGTTCACAAAAACTAGGCCGGTATTCGCCATAAATATCGCGCCATCACGTTCTGCCAGCTTTCTGATCCTATTTGAGTCTTCCACTAAAATGGCGCACCCAACCGAATTCAACTGTCTAATCCAATAGTCAGAGGTTTGAAGATTGACGTGATGATATCCTTCCTGACCAGGAACGGCATGAGTCATCAGAATAATCTTCCCGGATAAAAGAGAATTTAGGAGGTTTCCCAAGTACTTCTCTTCAATATGCTCCACGACTTCTTGGCAGTGAACAAGGTCTACTCGCGTATGGACTGCACTGCGCGTGATGTCGTGTTCAATGGTTGGATACAAAGATTTCTCGATGCTTTTCGAAAGTCCATCGATAGCAATGGTCTTCAGGCCCTTCTTGTGGAAGTACAGACTAGCATTCCCACAACCACTGCCAAGATCCAACACCGAACCAATACCAAACCTAGATATAGTGTAATCCCAGACCGATGGGCAATAAGTGGCCGGATCTCCGATATTGATACTACCCCCGAGATGAGGGACATCTTCGTTCACTTCAAATTCGAGACCGCCATCGCTCATTTGTTACCCTGCTAGTTATCTTTAGGTTTACTTACACGCACCAGATCGAGAAGATAAGTCTTGATTTTCGCGCTAGAATGTCCTTGCGCAATGCATAAACCTCCCGGAGCGCCATCTTGCCGCCACACCATGGATAGCTTGGAAAGGTTAACGAAAGGTTCGCGGCCCCGTCGATGACAAGGGTTTCGGGACGATCCGACGCTAAGGCGGTCCGGTTTGTCTGCAAATGTCGCCGTTCAGAAAACCCCTCGTTTCCAACCGTTGAAAGCTGGCTTTCAACCAGGGTTTCCGCGCCTCTGTCGGCGTATCTGCTCGACCCCGGTTTG
>PLXO01000280.1 GCA_003151425.1 Acetobacteraceae bacterium | reverse complement strand
ACGAAGGGTTCGAGCTGATGCGGCGCGGCGAGAGCATTCGTAGCGTCGTGACGTACTGACACCAACCGGCGGACGCGTTGGCCCGTTCCAAGGCTTCCGCCGGTTGATGCCGCGCGCGGGGTTGCCCAGGGGTCAGCTTGCGGCGGCGCGCCAAGCACGGACCGCTACCAACCAGCAATTCTCATTTTGGCCNNCAAGCCCGGCCATGACGGTGAAAGGTCGTACCGCCCGACCAAAACGAGAATTGCTGGCTACCAACGGTCATGCTTTATGACCGTTGGTATGACGCTCCGTACTGGCGCCTCCCGCCGCTTGGCGCCGCCGAAGTCAGCTTGGCAGCGCGCCGGAGGCCTTCGCGATATGGGTGGCGATCGCATCCATCAGCGGCGGCGACAGGCAGTCATACGGCGCGAGGCCAAGCCCCGACAGCCGCGCACGGATTCCGGCCATGCGGTCGGGACTGACGCCCGATTCGATGACCGACGACACGAACGCGGCGAATTCCGGCGGGGCCCAGCCGGATTCCTGAAACAGCTCGGGATGGATGAAGTCGAATCCGTAGAACGGATGCTTGGTGTTTTCGATCCGCCCGTACATGTGAACCCCGCAGCTCTTGCAGGCATAACGTTGGATGGCGGCGGCCGGGTCGACGATGGCGAGTTTGTCGCCGTTCTCCACCACCGCCAGGTTGTCACGTGGCGCCACGGCGACGACCGACATGATCGCACCGGCTGGCTTCCAGCACTTCGTGCAACCGCAGGCATGGTCGTAGGCGACCTGTCCCTTGATCGCGACCTTCACCGGCGCCTGCGTGCATTTGCACACCAGCGTTCCACCGGCGAAATTCGCAGCGGCCGGCTTTACGCCGTGATCGATGGAAGGATGCAGGCCAATCGTTTCGGACATTTTGCGCTCCCCACTTCTGGTTGTTGGCAATGGCCCGGTCCCTTGGACAGGACCGGGTTCCGCTTTTATCGGCCGCAGCCCGATATCGCTGCTCGAACTCAGTGCGGCGCGGCGATGTTAGCGCAAAGCAAGCGGCCCGGTAAATCGCCGATTCGGGTGCAGCACGGAGAAGGCGCTCCGTACACCGCCGCCGGCGGCGAGCGGACTCGCGAGCCATGGGCGTGTTCCGGTTCGCGCGGGACGATCGGTGGTCTGCCCGATCGGATCAGACCACAACGTCGTTGACCTGAATAAGCGGCTGCACGCTCGAGAAGTTGGGGATGTCGCCGATGATCTCTTTGCCATGCTGCGCCACCGCCTGGTCGAAGTCCGCGGCCGAGTCGAAGGTGAGCAGCGCAATCACCGAATATGCCGGCGCGCCGCCGCCAGGGGCTCCGGCGCCGTGCAGCACCTTCACCTCGCGTAGCCCACAGGCGTTCCAGCGGGCGCCCACCATTG
Source organism: Acetobacteraceae bacterium (assembly GCA_003151425.1). Classification (GTDB taxonomy): domain Bacteria; phylum Pseudomonadota; class Alphaproteobacteria; order Acetobacterales; family Acetobacteraceae; genus Palsa-883. The sequence goes on along the minus strand of PLXO01000280.1, from coordinate 2,876 downwards.
GGATATGCGTTTCGCGATAGTAGTCCATGTCAAACTTCGCGCCGGCACTCGCCGGGTACATGACGCTGACGACGATCATCTCATCCTCCCGTTTGTTCCTGCCACCGGTTGGGTCCGGGGACCATGCGGCGGCATTGTAGCGGTACAGCGGTATCCCGCGACAGGGGGCAGATCACTGACGCGCCCCAGCCGGATATCGGTCAACCGGATGCTTTGGACGCGCATGCCGGTCCGGCCGTTCGTCTGGATCGGCGTCCGACGAGCCTCGATCTTCGTCCGGTTCCCGAAATCGTCCGGCCCTGCGCCGGATCTCGCGCCGGATTGACGCAAGCAGGTTCGTCTCTACGCTGACCCGAACACGCCGCGCAGCATGGCGCCGTGGGGAGAGCGATGATGGAATTCGGCATGTTTCACGAATTCGCCCGCATGCCCGGGCAGAGCGAGGCCGAGACTTTTACGAATTCGTTCGAGGAAGTCGATGCCGCCGAGCGCTGGGGGCTCGACGTGATGTGGCTCGCCGAGCTGCATGTCGATCCGCAGCGTTCGGTGCTGGCGGCGCCGCTGACCATTGCCTCCGCCATCGCCGCGCGCACCCAACGGATGAAGCTTGGCATCGCGGTGCAGGTGTTGCCGCTGTGCCATCCGCTGCGCCTGGCCGAGGAGATCACGACCGTCGATCACATCAGCCACGGGCGGCTGATCATGGGCGTCGGGCGCAGCGGGTTTGCGCGAACGTATGAGGCGTATGGCATTTCCTATGCCGAAAGCCGCGAGCGTTTCGCCGAGGTGCTGGAGATCCTGCGCCGCGCCTTCACCAATGAGCAGTTCAGTTTCGCCGGCGCGTTCTACAACTTCGAAAATGTCTGTCTGGTGCCGAAACCGTATCAGCTGCCGTTTCCGGAGATCCGCATCGCCGCCACCAGCCCCGACACCTATGCGGTGATCGGCGCACTGGGGTATCCGATCTTCTGTGCGACGCGGCTTGGGGATTTGTCCGAGCTTGGCCCGCAGGTCAGGGCGTATCGCGAGGCCTGGGCGGCGGCGGGGCATCCCGGGCAGGGCCAGGTATTCCTGCGCGTGCCGGTATATCTTGCCGAGACCGCGGAGCGCGCTCGAACCGAGCCCGAGGCGAGCGTGATGCATTTCTACCGCTACCTCGGGCAGCGGATCGAGCAGTCGGCGACCTCGGCGGGGGCGCGGGCAATCGAGAACCGTTCCGCGCGCGGGCTGAAGTTGCAGTCGATCGACTACGACGAGGCGCTGCGCAACAAGATCATTGTGGGCACGCCGGACCAGGTGGAGGAACGGCTGACTGGGCTGCGCGACGAGCTGGGGCTGGATGGCATTCTGGCCGAGATGAACTGCGGCGGTCAGATTCCGCGCGCGCAGATGATGACCTCGTTGCAATTGTTGTGCGAGGACGTGATCCCGCGGTTCAAGGGCGCGCCGGCGGCGCATTGAGCGCGATCGGCGCATGGAGTCGGATCAACGCACGATCAGCACATTGAGCGCGTTTAGCGCATTGAACGCGTTCAGCGCGCCTTGAATGGATCGAGTGTGCGCACACCGAACGGTTTGAAATCGTGCAGGTTGCGGGTGACGACGATCAGGTTGTGCACGATCGCGGTGGCGCCGATCATTGCGTCTTCCATCAATTGATCGGACCGCCCGTGCATCAGCCGCGCCCAGCAGCGGAAGGTCCGCGCGTCCATCGGCAGCACGTTGTAGCTGGCGGCGACCTGATCGATCCACGCCTCGATCTCGGCCGCTTTGGCAACGTCCCGCACCCGGGTGATCTCGACGCCTGCCTGAAGTTCGGCGATCGTCACGGCGGACAAATGCAAGTCGGCGTCGTCCGCCTCGCGCAGCCAAGCAAGCACGGCGCCGTGCGGGCGGGTGTGGCGCAGTTCGGAGACGACGTTGGTGTTGAGCAAATACACGTTGCGCCTGTCGAAGTAGGGTGGCGCCGTCAGTCGAAGCCGGGGGGCGACCGCCGGCGCGAGCGTCCTCGCGGCGGGACAGGGATGTCCCCGCGCGGAGCATCGGCCAGCAGCAGCTCTTTCAGGGTCGGTCGGGCGGCGCGCTGCAACCGCCGCCATTCCTCGATCGGAACCAATACGGCCGTTTCGGCGCCGCGACGGGCGACGACCTGCGGGCCGTCCTTCAGGCAGGTATCCAGCAGTTCGCTGAAACGCGCCTTGGCGTCCTGCACCGGCCAGATGTGCATGCGTGCCTCCTCAATCCGGTCATCAATCTAGTCAGATGACCTGATGAGCGCAAGCTCAATCAACAATTCTGATTTTAGCCCATCTAGGACATCGGTTCCATGAAACCACTCCTCGCCCTGAGATGAGTCGCACCACGTGACGGGATACGCCCGACAGCGGTTAGCAAGGAAGCAAGGCTTTAACACGGAGGCCACGGACGAGGCACGGAGGCCACGGAAAGGAAAGATGCGCTTTGCGCGGTGTTTGATCGTACACCCGCGCGAAACGCCTAAATTGCTTGCTTTCCGTGTCCTCCGTACCTTGTCCGTGGCCTCCGTGTTAAAGCCTTGCTTGCTGCCTGATACAGCGATTCCGAGGAACTACTCTGATCGGGCATATCCCACCGGTGGCACTTTTCTCCGAATTCCCGGGATACATGTGGTTTCACTACTGTCCGGTTCGCAACGAACGAAATGCCTGGAAGCGACTGATCCATAATGGTTTTTCGGCTATTTTTGGTGGTGTCGGTTTGAAGTTGGTGGCGGTTTCCCCGACCCTGTTCCGGGGAGGGTCCGCCCATGAACACCGGAAAGACGCTCTTTTCGCAGCTGATGGATTGCCTACCTTGGAGCACATTTGCGCGGCTCGTCGCTCGTTATGATGGCGACC
>PLXO01000300.1 GCA_003151425.1 Acetobacteraceae bacterium | reverse complement strand
GGGCGGAGCCCTTGGCCTTGCTTCGTTCGCCAGGTTGCCTTGGCCAGGCGGTTGCTTGACCTGGCCGCCTGAACAAATACGCTCTCGATCGGAGATGCCATCCGCGCGCGCGCCACTCATGCGCCGTGCCGGCGCGCAACGGACAGTAATGCGGATAAACCTATTCGGCGGCCTTCGCCCTGGCACCGGCGGTCCTGGCACCGGCGGCGGGGTAGCGCGCAACGCCCTGGCGGGCGCGGTCCTTGCATCGATGAACATCCCGCAGGTGCTCGGTTATGCCCGCATCGCCGGCATGCCCGTGGTCACCGGCCTGTACACCGTGCTGCTGCCGCTGGTTGCGTTCGCGGTCTTCGGGTCCTCCCGCCACCTTGTCGTGGCGGCCGACTCGGCCACCGCGGCCATCCTGTTCGGCTCGCTGCCGGCCATGGCAGCGCCCACCAGCGAAAAATACGTCGCGCTGGTCGGCATGGTCGCCCTGCTGACCGCTGGACTTCTGTTGCTGGCGCGCATCTTCAAGCTGGGGTTCCTCGCCGATTTCCTTTCGCGCACGGTGCTGGTCGGGTTTCTCGCCGGCGTCGGCATTCAGGTCGGCATCGCAATGCTCACCGACATGTTCGGGATCGCCACCCAATCGCACCGCACGCTCGTCCAGGCGTGGGAGATCCTGAGCGGGTTGCGGCAGGCCAATCTTCCGACGCTGCTGCTGTCGGTTCTGGTGGTGGCCGCGATCCTGCTCGGCCGGCGCGTTGTGCCGCGCGTGCCGCTGCCGCTGTTCGCGGTCGTCGGCACCATCGCAGCGAGCGCCGCGTTCCACCTCGCGCAGCACGGCATCGCGGTCATCGGCCCGGTGCCCGGCGGGCTGCCCTCGATCGGCTTCCCCGACGTGACGTGGAGCGAAACCCTGGCGCTGCTGCCGGTGGCCGCTTCGTGCTTCGTGATGATCATCACGCAAAGCGCCGCGACCTCGGGCGCATTCGCGGAGCGGTATCACGAGTCCGTCGACGAGAATGCGGACATCCTCGGGCTGTCCGCCGCGAATGCGGTTGCCGCGGTGAGCGGGGCGTTCGTGGTCAACGGCAGCCCGACGCAGACCGCCATGGCCGATCGCGCCGGCGCGCGCAGCCAGATCGCGCAACTGGTCTTTGCCGGCGTCGTGCTGCTGGTGCTGCTGGTCCTGACCGGCCCGCTGCAGTACCTGCCGCGCTGCGTGCTGGCCGCCATCGTGTTCACGATCGCGGTCGGAATGATCAACCTGCCGGCGCTGCGCGACATCCACCGCGAAAGCCCGGGCGAGTTCTATCTTGCCGTGGCCACCGCGGCGGCGGTTGTCGCGATCGGCGTCGAGCAAGGCATCCTGCTGGCGATCGCTCTGTCGCTGTTCCGGCACGTGCGCCACAGCTACCGCCCGCACACGATGATGCTCGCGCCGGACCCGACCGGACGGTGGCTGCCGGTGCCCGTGGCGCCGGGCACGGAGACTGCACCAGGGCTGATCGTCTACCGTTTCGGTGCGGATCTGTTCTATGCGAACCATTCCCGCTTTACCGGCGACGTGCGCGCCCTGGTGGAGCACGCGCCGACGCCGGTCCGCTGGTTCGTCGTCGATGCGGGCGCGATCACGGACATCGACTTCTCCGCCGCGCGGTCGATGCGCGAGCTGCTCGATGATCTGGCGCGCCAAGGGGTCGGCATGGTGCTCGGGCGCGTCAGCCTGTACTTGCGGTCCGACATGGACCGGCACGGCATCACGGCGGCGATCGGCGAGGCGCGGATTTTCCCGACCCTCCATGAGGCCATCGCCGCGGTGCACGGTGGCGCGCCCGCGTCACCTGCACCGTGACGACCGGGGGCCATTTCTCACCACCGGGGCAAGCGCCCATTGGCAAGATTTGTGGAACCTCTCCGCGGTGGATCACTCTTGAATTCAATGAATGCATTGCATACAATGATTTCAAACGTCATCAGGAGACAGTCATGGCCATGTTGACGATCCGCAATCTGGACGCCGCAATCAAGGAACGGCTTCGTGTGCGCGCGGCGCAGCACGGGCGGTCGATGGAGGCCGAGGTCAGGGGTATCCTGCAAACCGTTCTCCAGCCGCCGGAGCGTTTTTCGGAGCGCAATCTCTATGAGCGCATTCGTGCCCGCTTCGCACCGATCGGTGGCATCGATCTGGAATTGCCGCCGCGCGAACCGACGCGCGACCCACCGCGCTTCGACTGATGTTCATTCTCGATACCAACATCCTGTCCGCGATGATGAGCGCTCAGCCAGTGCCACAGGTGGCAGTCTGGGTCGCTGGACAGAAGTTGGAGCTTCTGTTCACTGCCTCGGTGTGTCAGGCGGAAATTCTGTCGGGGTTGGCGATCATGCCGCAGGGCCGCCGGCGTGAGGCTCTTGAAGTGGCGGCGCGCGCCATGTTCATGGAGGACTTCGACGGCCGCGTGTTGCCTTTCGACATGCCGGCCGCCGTCGCCTATGCCGAGATCTTCGCAGCCCGACGGCTGGCCGGTCGGCCAACCGCCACACTCGATCTGATGATCGCATCGATCGCGCGCGTCCACGGTGCCAGCGTCGTGACGCGCGACAGCGGCGGGTTCGAGGGAAGCGGGGTGACTGTGATCGATCCCTGGGCAGCATCGTAACGGGTCGGCTCCCGACGATCGTTCCGTCGCTGGCCTTCGCGTGGTGCCGCCTCGCTTCCACAAGTCAAGAATTTCGGACCAGCAGTTTCAGGCGGGCCAATTTCCAGCCAGTTGCAGGGCTCCGCAGTCGACCTGTAGGAAAGACAGCCTGCCATTGCGGCGATTGGAAAGCACCACCATGTCCGATAGTGGTCGGCTCCGTCTCTCCGCTCAGATCGTCGATCTCGAACAGTGGTGCATCCTGGGGTGAAACACCGCTCAGTCCGGTTCGATCGATGCTAAGCAGCAGCCAACGAATGGCGGTGCGCGTGCACCGCCGCGAAACGCTGGGCTGGCCGGTCTTGCTTTCACTGGCGCTGCACCTGACGTTATTCCTGTCCTTGCTGATAATTCCACCGACGCAGCCACCAACAAGTGCATCGGAGCCGCTCACGGTGGATGTTATTTTTGGGGAAGGGCCGGCAGAGGCGACGTCGGAGCCACCCGCCCCGACGGAGGCAACCGCCGCGCCGATTGCTCCGGCCGCACCGGTTCAGCAAGCTGAGATACCGCCACCAACGCCGGCACCCGCACCGGACGTGCCGCCGCCCCCGCCGGTTCCGCGAGCTGAGATACCGCCACCAACGCCGGCACCCGCACCGGACGTGCCGCCGCCCCCACCGGTTCAGCAAGCTGAGATACCGCCACCAACGCCGGCACCCGCGCCAATGCCTGTTCCGCCGCCACCCCCGCCGGTGGCGCAGGTGCACCCGCCGAGGGCGCCGCCACAGCGTGCCGCCGCCCGCGCTCCGGTCAACCCGGCGGGGGCGCCTGCGCACGCGCCGGCCGGGCAAAATGCCGCGAGCCGCGCGGGCGATGCGAACAATGGCGCCGCCTGGATGGGGAAGCTGAAGCAGTGGTGGGACCAGCACTCCTTCTATCCTAAGGAGGCGTCGCAGACCAATGAGGGTGGCAACGTAAAAGTCCACATCGTTATTGACCCTGACGGGGAGGTCACGTCGATCGAAGTGGTGCAAGGCTCGGGATT
>PLXO01000147.1 GCA_003151425.1 Acetobacteraceae bacterium | reverse complement strand
GGGCGTCCCTACCGCGATCTGCCACGACGGCTGGGGTGCGACCGTCTGAACTTGCAGCTTGTATTGCCGAGCGAACCCTTAGCCTGCGACCGGGCGCTCGACAGCCCGATTCAAGGCGGCGTCGATGTCGTTCTCCCACAGTGTGCGCGGCAGTTCATAGACGAGTTCAATCTCACAGCCGTCGGGGTCAGTCAGATGGATACTGTGGGTGACGCCGCGCTCCACCCGTCGATGCAGCGCCACACCGCGTGCGGTCAGGAAGGCGATCTGCTTGCGCCACGCCTCGTGGGTCGCGTATTCGATGGCAACATGGTTGAGTGCCTGTGGCTGCATGGCCGGGTTGGCAGACGGCGCCGATCCCTCAACCAATGCGATGTCATGGTGACGCAGTTTGCCGTCCCGCTCGCCGCTGTAGAAGCGCATCGGGGGCTTCCCGGCGGGATCGGCGCGACGGGACGTGCCGACCTGACGGAAACCCAGCAATTCGGTCCAGAAACGATGCGACTCCTCAATGTCGCGGACGTTGAGGACAAGGTGATTAAGGCCGCAGGGCGTCTGCGCCGTAATTTCGGATTCCAGCACGGCTGTCATGGTTTTTCCTTTCGAAAGTTCAACGCCATCAGGCTCGCTCGACGCCGGTGGCGGCGGCGTCGATTGCCCCCGCGGCGTCGTTGATTTGCGCTGCGCTCGGAGGCCCGCGCGAGAAGCGCAGTCGCAGCGTGAGTTTCAGATCTTCCGTACCGCGCAGGTTCGCGTATCGGTCCGCACCAGGTGCAAGCGCACGAACACCGCACCGACACAGGACAGCTCCGATTGCCATCAAGGCACGGATCATGTGAACCGGACGTAAGCGAATGCGTGCGGGAAAGAATGGCTTCCGCGACGCGACGGCGTCCAATGGTCGCCAGGCCGCCAGAACGGCGCGCACACGATTGCCGACAGGAGTCGAATCTCGCGGTTGCCGACGATCCATCCCATCGAATGGCATTCGATTTCTCCCTAACGGACCCGACGGTCCAGTTGCCCGAACGCGCCTCCGACGACAGTGGGAAGCGGTCCCAATGGGAAGCAGTCCCAATGGGAAGCGTCCTCACCGGCGCGCGGTTTTGCCCGCCATCGCCGGCATGGATCCCGCGGCCATCACGTCTGCTCCACGCTGGTAGCCGCGGCGTCGAGTGCCGCGGCTACCGCGTTGTTCTGGCCCTCGCTGAGCGGGCCGCGCGACAAGCGCAGCCGCAGTGCAAGATTCAGATTCTCTATCGCGCGCAGGATCTGCGGCGCGGGTCCGTCGCCACGCGCGCTGCTTGCCTCAGCCATTCGGGCGAGTATGGCTTCCAGGGCAGGACGGTTGGCGTCGAGGAAAGCCCGGCCTTGCGGGGTGATCTCGTGCAGCTTCTTGCCGCCTTCACCCGCGCTGATCGTCACATAGCCAAGTTCCTCAAGCAGGGTCAGCGTAGGATAGATCACGCCCGGACTGGGGCTGTAGGCGCCGGCAACCTGCTCCTCGATCGCCTTGATGATTTCGTAACCGTGTCGGGGCTTCTCGGCGATGAGGTGCAGGACGACCACGCGAAGGTCGCCATGGGCGAAGAAGCGGCCGAGGCCGGCGTTGCTGCCGCCGCGGCCATGCCGACCGCGATCAATATGCAGATGGTCGTGACCACGTTCTCCGCGGGTAAAGCGCCGGTCGTGGCCGTCGTGGCCGTGTCGATGGGACATTGGGTCTCCGAGTGGGTTTCGATATAGCGAAAACACAGATATATCCAAACCCAGTCGAATGCAAGGGCCATTCGGAGCGATTTCCGAATCCGGTCACCCCTGGCTGATCGCCCGAGGATCACGGGCTGGGTGCTCAGGACCACCCGTACCGGTGGCGCACAGTGCCCCAGGACCACCCGTGCGGCCGGCGCCTGAATCCGCTTGAATACCGCCATGGACACAGTGGATCTTGCGCTGGTGCTGGCGGTCGATGGCTCGGCCAGCGTGACGTACGAAGAGTTCGGCCTGATCGCCGGCGGCATGGCGGCCGCCTTGCGCGATCCGGTGGTGGTGCGAGGCCTGACGGGGGGCCCAGCGCGCGCCAGTCTGTGCGCGCTGCTGCTGTGGTCCGGCGCCGGCGCGCAGGAGGTGTTGACCGACTGGACGCTGATCGCCTCGCCGGCCGACGCCGCCGGGTTCGCCGATGCCGTCGACAACATGTCGCGCGTGGTGCAGGCCGGGCAGACCGCGATCGGCGAGGCGCTGCTGGCGTCGCTGACCCTGCTCGCGCATCTGCCGGCGCAGCCCGCGCGCCAGGTGGTGGACGTGATCGGTGACGGCCGCTCGAACGACGGCGTGCCGCCCGGGCCGATCCGCGATCGCATGGCGACCGCCGGCATCACCATCAACGGGCTGTGCATCCTGCACGAGGAGCCGGATCTGTTGCAGTCCTACACAAGGGAAGTGATCGGTGGCCCGGGTGCGTTCGCGGTGACCTGCGCGGCCTATGCCGACTTCACCGAGGCGATGCGCCAGAAGCTGACGCGCGAGATCAGCGGGCCGATCGTCTGATGTCCCCGCCGCCGCGGAATGCCGGCGGGCGCCTGCTTATGGCCTGCCTGTCCTGCCTGGTGCTTGTCGGCTGTGCGGCGCCGGCGCCGTCGGCGGACCTGACGGCCGGGCCGCCGAGCGAAACGATCTTCCTGATCGAGCGTGGCTGGCACACGGATATCGGCCTGCAGGCGACGCAGGCTGGCGACACGCTTGGCCAGCTCCGCGCGACGTTCCCGGGCGTCCACACACTGGTGATCGGCTTCGGCGAGCGCGCCTATCTGCTGCATCCGGACCATGATTTTGGCGACATGCTGGCCGCCTTGACCCCTGGCCTCGGCGCACTCCTGGTAACAGCGCTGAGCGACCCGCCCGCGGCGGCGTTCCCGGCCGGCGATGTCGTCGAGCTGCATGTCTCGGCGCGCGGGCTTGCGCGGCTGATCGATTTCATTGCGGGATCATTTGAACGCCCGCCCGATGGCGCGCTGCCCGCGATCGCCGACGGACCATATCCCGGCAGCCTCTTCTATGCCTCGACCACTACCTACAGCGGCACATATACCTGCAACACCTGGACCGCCGAGGCGCTGCAAACCGCCGGCTTGCCGGTTCGCGCCGCCGGCGTGGTGTTTGCCGACGACGTCGCCGATCAGGCGCGACGGATCGCGGCTGCGTCGCGCTAGAGCATTTTCACCCTGACCGGAAACGTACCCTGTCATAGCCCCCACCTGTCATTGCGAGGAGCGCAGCCCCTGTCATTGCGAGGAGCGCAGCGACGAAGCAATCCCCCGCGGCAGGGGATTGCTTCGTCGCTGCGCTCCTCGCAATGACAGGTGGGGGCTATGACAGGTGGGATCGGCGATTCCAGTCAGCGTGAACGTGCTCTAGACGCCGCCGTGCCGTGTGTCCGCGTCGTGCGTGTCCGCCTCATGCATGTCCACGTCGTGCGCACCCCTCCGCATGCCGTCCGTCCGCGGCGTCGCTGCGGCCACCGCGCGGACGTCGGCTGGAGGCGCCCAGCCGGTTGTGCGGTACATCTGCAACAGCAACCACTGGTATCATAAACTTTCGGTAACCCTGGTACTACAGTTCCCGTAATGCTTACGCCAGCGTGTACCCGTTCCGCCGGATCCCCGGCAGTCGGCTAGCTCCTCACGTAACCCCGGAATGATCGGGGGAGGTCGGATTCCGGCCATGACGCAGATGCGCAAGGCGCTGTTGCTGCCCTTCAACCTCGCGATTGCATCGGCTGCCTTCGCCGCCGACGCAGGCCGGAATCGGCCGGCGGGGCGGGCCCGTCAGGCCGTTCCGGGACTCGGCACTGTGACCCAAAGCGATATGTCAGGCGCCCGGGAATTTCGCCGCGGCCGCAACGAAGTGAACCCCGCACGGCAAGCACGAGAGACACCGATATGAAGCAGACACTTGCGCTGAAGCTGCTGTTCGGGATGGCGCTGACGCTGGGGTCGCTCCCGGCCTATGCGCAGCCGCAGCCTACGGCGGTACAGCCTGGCTTCACCGCGAACGGCGAGCGCGCCTGCCTGACCTGTCATGGTGGCGACCCGAAGGTCACGGCCATTCTGCAGAGTCCGATGGCGCTGAAGGGCGATCCGCGCACACCGTTCGCGACCGAGGGCTGTGAAGGCTGCCACGGGCCCAGCGCGGACCACGCGGCGGGGAAAGTCCCGTTCCCGGCGGTCGTGTTCAAGGGACCGAACAAGTCGCCGGTCGCGGTGCGCAACGACGTATGCCTGACCTGCCATCAGGCCGGCCTGCGGATGAACTGGCAGGGCAGCAAGATGGAGCGGTCCGGTGTCGCCTGCTCCGACTGCCACACCGCCCATGCGGCGAAGGACCCGATCCTGGTGAAGGCCACGCAGCCGGAGCAATGCTTCACCTGCCACGCAAGGCAACGCGCCGACAGCTTCAAGTACTCGCACCACCCGATCCGCGAGGGCCTGGTGGTGTGCAGCGACTGTCACAACCCGCACGGTTCCCCGGGCGACACCAAGTCGCTGAAGGAATTCACCGTCAACGAGACTTGTTACAACTGCCACGCCGAAAAGCGCGGGCCGATGCTGTGGGAACACCAGCCGGTGCGCGACAACTGCATGAACTGCCACACGCCGCACGGCTCGAACGAAGCGCGCCTGCTGCGGGACCGGATGAACTTCCTCTGCTCCTCCTGCCATAGCGCGAGCACTGCCAACCACAGCGGCGGCGCCTTCGGCGGGGTCGCATCGATCCCGCACCGCGGGCAGCAGCCGAACACCAACTTCAATTCGGCGCTGGCGAACCAGAGAGAGTGCGTCGGGTGCCACTCGCAGGTCCACGGGTCGAACAGCCCGGCCGGCGCCTTCTTCATCCGCTGATGTGACGGTACGAGCAAGGAAAGTGAAATGATCACTCGCAAAGCGCTTGGGGCCATCGCACTGGCCACCACCTGCCTCGCACCGTTGGCCGCGTTCGCTCAGGCTCCGGCAGCTCCCGCGCTCGCTGTCGGCACTGTGCCGATCACTGGCGAGGTCGGGGTCGGTGTGATGGGGGTCATGGGCAACAACCCCGACCAGGCCGGCCGCTACTCCGGCCTCAACACCGACGGCATCGACATCATCGGCAACTTCGACCTGAGCGGCCGCTCGCCCTGGGACTCCGGCGGGACCCGGTATTATGAACTCGTCGGCAACAATCTGGTGTTCCAGACCGGCAATCGCCTCGGCAATGACAAGGGCGCCGGCAGCCCCAGCGGCAGCGACTATAACTCCCTGATCGGCAGCAACGAGTTGGTGAACGCCGGCTCGGTGGGGTTCAAAGTCGGCGATCAGGGCACCTGGGAGGCCGCAGTAGACTATCACGCCATTACCTACACCGGCAGAGTCATCGACTCGATCTATACCCCCAACGGCGCCAACCCGTCGTTGAACAGCCCCCTGCTGCTGTGGGGCGGCGCGACCCCTGGCGCCGCGGGCCCCAACACCGCCGCCTACACCGTCCCGGGCGTCCCCGGTGCGCACCCGTTCCCGACCGGCGCCTTCCTGCCCATCCAGACGGGCACGCGCCGCGACATCATCGGCGCCGACTTCAAGTACATCCTCGGCAACTGGACTTTCAGTGGCGCCTTCCAACACATCCACAAGGAAGGCACGCTGGAGGAGTCGATCTACTCGACCTACGGCGGGACGGCGTTTGCCCTGCCGATCGACTTCGACATCGATCGCTACGATGCGACGGCCGCCTACACCACCCGCCAGTACCAGGGGCAGCTACAGTTCACCTACAACCATTTCTCCGACAATAATAACTTCGTCACCCTGCCCTATTTTGTCTCGGGTACGTCGGCCGCGAATGTGTTCCAGCGGTCTGCGGCCTATTCGCTGCCGCCGAGCAACTCGGCCGGCTACATGACGCTCATGTTGGCAGCCAATGACCTCATCCCGCGGACCCGCCTCAATCTGAACGCGCGCGTCGGCTTCGAAAAGCAGGACAACGACTTCCCGCCGAACACCGCCGATCCGGTCGGTTTATCCTCCGCCGGTATCGCGCCCTTCCAGAACCTCAGCAACCTCAACGGCACGCTGGTCGGAACGAGCGCTCCTTCGCTCGACGCCACGGCCACGGTTTACCAGGTCAACGTCAGAGCGACTTCGAATCCATTCGACAATGCCGACGCCCGCGCTTACTACGGCATCGACGGACGCAGCGTCAGCGTGAACCAGCACGCGGTCTTTGGCAGTGGCACTGGCAGCGACTCCGCCCCGGGCTCGGCTGCACCAGTCGCCTTCGTCGTTCCCCAGGAATGGCTGAAGCAGAACGCGGGCGCCGAGGTGGGGTACCGCATCATCCCCGACTACGACACCAAGCTGACGGTCGGCTACCGAGCCGACGCCATCGATCGCAGCAACGCCCAGGTCGGGCATAGCTGGACGAACACCGCGACGGTTGCCCTGTCATCCGAGCTTGGACCTCAGGTCAATGGCAGGGTCACCTTCGACTATATCGACCGCAGCGGTAACCTTGACTATCTCGGGCCGTGGAATTTCCTCACCGGGTCCGCCGCCTACTCCGGCGCCTTCTACCAGGCTCCCATGACGTCGGAGGTGGTCACGGCGAGGGCCGACTACTCACCGATGCAAAACCTGAGCGCCGGTTTCTTCCTGCAGTACAAGAACGAGAGCTACACCTACCCGGCCGCGACCGCCGCGAACGGCGTGACCCTCGGCAATCCCGCGCCTTTTACGGGCGTTGGCACGGGCCTCAAGCAGTATAACGCCCTGAGCCTCGGGCCGGACCTCAACTGGCGGCCCACCAAGGCTGTGAACGTTCACTTCTTCTACACGTATGAGATGCTCTTCTACAACACCCAGGGCAACGGCAACTGCTCCAACTCCAACACCGGCGCGTGCGCGGGGAGCGTCGGGTACTTCCAGAACAAGGTCACCACCACCACCAACACCGTCGGTGCGAGCGGCGAGTGGCAGGTCAATGAACAGCTGAAGCTGAAAGCGGACACCACCTTGTCCTATGGTGCCGCGATGTTCAGCCAGTTCGACGGCGTGTTCGTGCCCGTTGCGACGCAGTCCTTTCAGAACGTGAGCAACTATCCCGACATCGACACGAGGATGGCCATGTTCAGGCTGACCGGGACCTACCAGTTGACGCCGAGCATCGAGCTGGCGGGTCAGGTCGCCGTCGCGTATTTCCACAACAACGACTGGAAGGACAGCCCGGGCACGATCGTTGGGACGACGACGGGCAGCTCCAGCATTGGGTTCTTGACCCCCGGCTACAGCGAGCCGAACTACACCGAGGTGACGCTCATGACCGGAATCAAATTCAAGTTCTAGAGCATTTTCACGCTGACCGGAAACACCACCTGTCATTGCGAGGAGCGTAGCGACGAAGCAATCCCCTGCCTCGGGGCGCGGGATTGCTTCGTCGCTGCGCTCCTCGCAATGACAGGTGGGGGCAATGACAGGTGGGGGCAATGACAGGTGGGGCCGGCGTGGCCACACCGTCCGGCCGCCAGGTCGCGGCCAGGCGGTTGTGTGGCACATGTGCAACAGTCGCCACTGGTATCATAAAATTTCGTTAATCCTGGCACTACCGTTTCCGTAACGGCTACGCCAGCGTGCAACCGTTCCGCCGGACTCCCGGCAGTCGGCTAGCTCCCCTCGCACCCCGGTATTGTACCGGGGAAGGTCAGATCCCGGCCATGACGCAGAAGCGCAAGGCGCTGTTCCTGCCTTTCAACTCCGCGATTGAATGGATTGACTCCGCCATCCACGGGGCCGGTATCGAGCGGTGGGGTATGGCCGCCCGGGCGTCCCGGGAATCGGCAGACTCGGTTCGGTGACCCAACGCCACATGTCAGGCGTCCGGGAATTTTGCCGTGGCCGTAACGAAGTGAACCCCGCAAGCCAAGCCCGAGGGACACCGACATGAAGCAGACACTCGCGCTGAAGCTGCTGTTCGGCATGGCGCTGACGCTGGGGGCACTTCCGGCGTACGCGCAAGCGCCGCAGCCCACGGCGGTGATGCCTGGCTTCACCGCGAACGGCGAGCGCACCTGCCTGACCTGTCATGGCGGCGACCCGAAAGTCACAGTGATTCTGCAGAACCCAATGGCGGTGAAGGGCGATCCGCACACACCGTTCGCGCGCGAGGGCTGCGAAGGCTGCCATGGACCCAGCGGTGACCACGCGGCGGGAAAGGCCCCGTTCCCGGCGATCGTGTTCAAGGGACCGAACGCCTCGCCGGTAGAGGTGCGCAACGCCGTGTGCCTGACCTGCCACCAGGCCGGCCTGCGGATGAACTGGCAGGGCAGCCAGATGGAGCGCGCCGGTCTCGCCTGCACCGACTGCCACACCGCCCACACGGCGAAGGACCCGATCCTGGTGAAGGCCACGCAGCCGGAGAAATGCTTCACCTGCCACGCCGAACAGCGCGCCGACAGCTTCAAGTTCTCGCATCACCCGATCCGTGAGGGCCTGGTCGTGTGCAGCGACTGCCACAACCCGCACGGCTCGCCCGGCCCGAAGATGCTGAAGGAATTCACCGTCAACGAGACTTGTTACAACTGCCACGCCGACAAGCGCGGGCCGCTGCTGTGGGAACATCAGCCGGTACGCGAGAACTGTCTGACGTGCCACACGCCGCACGGTTCCACCCAGGCAGCTCTGCTGATCCAGCGGTCGCCGTACCTGTGCCAGGAGTGCCACGCTAACGGCGGTCACCAGTCGCAAATCCTCGCCGGCCAGAATCTAGCCGGCGAGCTTGCCGCCAACATCCGGATGATGGCGCGGGGTTGCGTGAACTGCCACTCGCAGATTCACGGCTCGAACAGCCCGAACGGCACCTTCTTCACACGCTAGGCACGCGGAGCACGAGATCATGACACGCATGTCTTCGCTCAAGGTCGCGGCTGCCGCGAGCATCTGCCTGTTGCCACTGCACGCGTTCGCGCAAGCGCCCGCTGCGGCCGCCCAGCCTGCCGCGCCGGCTTCCGCCACGCCAGCCGACCAACCCCTCACCAACTGGGTCACACTCGGCGGCCAGTACCAAAGCGGCGGGTCGGATTACCTCGGCCGCTTCAGCGGTGCGGTGGATCCCGGCTTCTACTTCCTCGGCGACTTCCACTACGGCTACCGTGACCCGTGGGACTCCGGCGGAACGAACTACTTCGAGATGGACGGCGCCAACATCGGCCTGCCGGACCGCTCGTTCAGCGCCAAGGGCGGCCAGCAGGGCACCTGGGGCGTATTCTTCTCGTATGAGGGCATTCCGTACAATGCCAGTCCGATCCAAAGCGTCTGGCAGTCGACCGGGGCACTGGTTCCCGGGATTGCCCCGGGACTCCTGCCGCTCAATCAATACCCCAACCCGGCACAGTTTCCCGCCGTTACGCATCTCGTCCCGCCATTTGTCACCAATCCCGCTGCTCTCCCCCTGCCTGCGATCTTCTTCCCCACGCCGAGCAGCACGCTGGCCGGCAGGTTGTTTAACGACAACATCGCCACGCAACGTGACGTGTTCACCGGCGGCGGCAAGCTCCAGTTGGGCGACTGGACCATATCCGCTTCAATCCGGCACGAAAACAAGACCGGCTACAAGGCCAACTCCCTGGAGATCGGCGGCACGGTCGGCCTGACCGGCGCTGGCACCGGCGCCACGAAGAACAACCCGCCGGCCGCGGGCCTTACCAGCGGTCTCGGCTACTTCGCCCAACCGATCGACTATGACACCGACCGCTACGACCTGACGGCGGCCTACAGCACCGACCGGCTCCAGGTGCAACTGGGCTACATGTTCAGCAACTTCAAAGACAATCTGGCGGAGTTCAACGCGCAGAACCCGTTTGCCTTGGGGGCTTTGGCTGGGAGTGGCAACTTCAGCGGCACAGGCACCACGCCTGCGGGCGTTACCGCACCCTACGCGCTGCCGCCGTCAAATTCGGCGCATCAGGTCAAGGTGATGGCAGGTTACAACCTCAGCCCGACCACGCGCGTCAACGCCAACTTCGCCTATGGCCTGCAGATGCAGAATGACTCCTATGTCACCGGGTCGGGAAATGCCGCTTCCAACCCATACCTCCCGCGGTCGAGTTTGGATGGTCTGGTACAGACCTTCAACGGCAACGTGGCGGTGATCACGCAGCCCCTACCGAAACTCGACGTACGCCTGGCTTACACGATCGACGATCGTGACAACCAAAGTCCAAGCAACGCCTACGGCGTGAACACGCGCAGTACGGCCACCACAAGCGGGGGCGGCGACTGCGCCTTCACCGTCGGGGGCAACTCTGGCCTGTGCTACAACCTGCCGTACAGTTATGAAGATCAGAAGTTCACGGGAGAGGCGGGCTATAGCATCCTGCCGCATACCAAGGTCACGCTGAACGACACTTTCGAAACGACCTACCGGAATTACGCCGACGCATCCTTCCTCACATCGAACACGGTGACCGCGAAGGTGCGCAGCCAGTTGGCCGATGACCTGTTCGGCGCCCTGAGTTATTCGCACGAGGACCGGAATGCACACAACTACGTCAACGGCAACACCTGGGCCGCGCTGACGAACGGCGGCGTCAATCCCGATACGCCCTCGGCCTTCCTGGTGTTTTTCGAGGCCTCGCGCAAGCATGACGAGGTGAAAGGGACGCTGGATTTTGCGCCGATCCACTCCGTGAACACGACGCTGGTGGTGAAATTCTCCAATGACAACTACCCGGACAGTCAGAATGGGTTGCGCAACAACTACAACTTCCTGATCGGTCCGGACGTGTCCTGGGATATTTCGCCCGGGCTGACCGCCCATGGCTACTACACCTTCCAGCAGGTGTACTACGAACAGTCCAGCCTCTATACCAGCGGCAGCAACTTCACCACCGGCAATGGCTATTACGTGCCGTGGACGAACAAGACCACCGACTCGGTCCATACGCTCGGGGTGACGATGGACTGGCAGGCGGTCCCGGCGGTGCTGAAGTTCAGCGTCAACTACAACTTCTCCTATGGCGACACCGCTTATGCGCTGGGCGATGGTATGGCGTTGATTGGTGTCGGGCAAACCACCCAGACCACCCCCGCAGCCCTGACGCTTCGTGCGCTGCCCGACATAACGTCGATGCTCAATATGATCAGCATCCGCGGCGAATACACGTTCCGGCCGAACATGACAGTGATCTTCGGCTACGAGTACGAACGGTTCAGCTACAAGGACTTCATGGCCGACACCAGTGCGACGACCTACGCCAACGCGTTGCTGCCTGGCAGCTTGAACCCGAACGACTCGGTCCACGTGGTCGGCGCCGGACTCCGCGTCCGGTTCTGACCCGAGCGCCCGAACGACGTCGGCGTCGGCCATCACGTGCCGGCACCGGCACGTGATGGCCGACGCCGGTTCGCGCGTCCAGGGCGCCGTGGTCCACGTCAGTCCAGTTCGATCCTATGCAGGAACAAACCGCAGCAGGAACGAGCGACGCCTTTCTCGCGTCCTTCGCCATGGTGCTCGACCTCGGCGCGGCATTCCTCATGGCACGCGCCGTGGACCGGCATGCGGCGTGATGCCGGCGCGGCCGCCCTGCTCCACGGCCTGCCTGACGGCGCCTGCGGCGTCAGCACGTGGTTCACCGCGTCGGTATCGGATGTCGCCACAGCCGGATTGAGCGAGGACCCTGCGCACCGTCGCCCGCATGCCGGGATCGTCCTCGACCACAAGAACGCAGGGTGCTGACGGATCGGTCATGCTCGAATCGTGGTATCTTGTGCCGCGGCACACGCCGATCCTGCGCCGGCCGAACCCGCCGCCCGGCCCGATCCCGCGCGTCCCTCAATCCCGCGCCCACCGATCTCGCGAGAGTGATCCGCCGGCGGCAAATCGCAGGGTAAGCCATCGCGTTGGTGGGGTACCGGTGGTGGGACCTCGGCGAGCCGAGCGATAACAGGAGCACCGAGGATTGACCTGCCGGAGGAGCCTTGCAGCCTGGATGAGCCGTGCAGACTGGCCGCGCCGGATTTTCGCCTGCATGCCGGCGATCCTGCTGCTGATCACACCCGACGCTGCCACGCGCGCCGCCGATCCGCTGCCCTACGAGGTCAGCATCGGCACGACGGGCGACGCGGCGATCGACAACGTGCTGCACGACGCCTCCACCCTGGTCTCGCTTCGCGCGAGCGCGCCGGTCGGCCCATTCGCCCTGGCGGCGCGCGCCCGCGACGACGACGGGCGGTTCGCTGACGCACTGCATGGCTTCGGCTACTACCAGGCGCAGGCCGACCTTACGATCGACGGACGGCGGCTCGACGACCCCGGGCTGATCGACGCGCTCGATGCGGCGCCGGCCGCACCGCCCGCGAAGGTCGCGGCGCAGTTCACCCTGGGGCCGCTGTTCCACCTCGGCGCGGTGACCGTCACCGGCAGCATGCCGCCCGAGGTGTCCGCGGATGCGCCCACGGATCTCGGCATCCGCACCGGCGACCCGGCGCGCGCGGCCGATGTGCTGGCGGCCGGCGCGCATCTGCTGGCGACGCTACGGCAGGCCGGCTACGCAATGGCCACCGTCCAGCCGCCGGTTGCTATCCTGCATCCGGCGGACCACACGCTCGACGTCGCCTTTGCGGTCAATGCCGGTCCGCGCGTCGACCTGGGCGCCATCAGCATCACCGGCCTGAAGGGCGTGCACGAAGCGTATGTGCGCAACCGGCTCACGCTGCACCCGGGCCAACGCTTCGATCCGGACGCGATCGAGGCCGCGCGTGACGACCTGGCCGGGCTTGGCGTGTTCTCGGAGGTCCGGGTCGAGACGGCGACGCAGCTCGATGCCGAGGGCCGACTGCCGGTGACGTTCGTGGTGACCGAACGGCCGCCGCATCTGGTCGACCTCAGCCTGGCCTATTCCACCGATCAGGGGCTGACCCCCTCGGTGGGTTGGCATGCTCGCAACCTGTTCGGCAATGGGGAGCAGCTCAACCTGACCGCCAGCGCCTCGGACGGCGGCAGTGCGGACAAGGGCCTCGGCTACAAGGTCGGCGCGCAGTTCATCAAGCCGGACTTTCTGGCGCGCGACCAGTCGCTGGAGGTCGAGGTCGATGCGCTGCGCCAGGACTTCCAGGCCTACGACCAGGACGCGCTGATCGAGAGTGTCACGATCACGCGCCCATTATGGCCACAATGGGGGCCGCACTGGACCGGCAGCGCCGGCCTGTCCGCCGAGCAGGAGTACATCGTGCAGCAGGATGTGGGGCGCAGCTACAACCTGATTGGCGTCCCAATCGGACTGAAATACGACAGCAGCAACAACAAGCTGGAGCCGACCAAGGGAATCCGGCTCTCGCTGGGGGTGACGCCGACGCAGTCGCTGTCGGCAGGTGGCGCGACCTTCGTGTCGATGCAGGCCTCGGCGTCCACCTATTTCGACCTGACCGGCAATGGGCGCAGCGTCGTCGCGGTGCGCGGCCTGATTGGCCAGATTTCCGGCGCGGGTCCGTTCAGCCTGCCGCCCGACCAGCGCTTCTATGCTGGCGGCAGCACCACGGTGCGAGGATTTCGCTACCAGTCGGTCGGTCCGCAATTCCCCGACGGCAGACCAACCGGCGGCACCGCGGTCAGCGCCGGCTCGATCGAGCTGCGTCAGCACCTATGGGGCAACTGGGGCGCCGCGGCGTTCGTCGATGCCGGCCAGGTCACCGCCAGTGGCGCACCGCTCACCGGCGGCACCTGGCGGATCGGGGCAGGGGTGGGGGCGCGCTACTACACCTCGATCGGCTCCATCCGGCTGGACGTCGCCGTGCCGGTGAACCGCGCGCCGGGCGGCGATGCGTTCGAGCTCTATATCGGCCTGGGCGAGGCGTTCTGATGCGGCGTGCGGCCCAAGGTGAGGCGTTGTGATGCGGCGTGCGGCGCTCGGTGAGGCAGTCTGATGCGTCGGGCAGCGAAATTTGCGGGCGCGGTCCTCGGCGACTTGGTGGTGCTCGTGGTGGTGCTGCTGGCCGTGGTGGTCGGCGGCAGTGCCACGCGACCCGGCCAGGCGGCGATCGAGCGGATGGTGCCGCCGCTCACCGGCGGGATGGTGCGCGTCAACGGCCTGTCCGGCTGGCTGTTCGGCGCATCGCGGGTCGCCAGGATCGAGGTCAACGACAAGCAGGGCACTTGGCTGACGATCGAGGACCTGACGCTCGACTGGTCGCCACTGCGGCTGTTGTCCGGCCAGGTCATGGTGCAGCGCATCGCCGCCGACCGCGTGGCCGCGGAACGGCGTCCGGTGCCGTCCGGGTCGAGCAACACGGTCCGGCTGCCGCTGCGTGTCGAAATCACCGCGTTGCACATCGGGCAGGTGGATCTGGCCGCGCCGGTCTTGGGACAAGCGGTGGACCAGGCGGCCGCCCAACCGGCGGCCCCACAGGCGGGCCAACCGGCGGTTCCACAAACGGGCGAAACGGCGGCCCCCCAGACAAGCGAACCGGCGGGTCCTCAGACGGGCCAGCGGGCGGGCCCACCAGCGGGCCAACGGGCAGGCCAGACGATTTCGCTGACGGTCGATGGCGCGGCGCGGTTGGACAGCAGCGACCAAGGCGCCGCGCGGCTTGAGCTGCGCCGATTGAACGGGGAGGGGACGTACGCGGTGGACGCCCAGCTCGACCCGGCCGGCGTCCATGCGACGTTGCATTTCGCGGAGCCGGCCGGAGGACTGATCGGGTCGCTGGCTACCCTGCCTGCGATCGGCGCCGTCACCGCCGATGCCACGCTGAATGGGCGGCTTGACGCGATTGCCACCGATGTGATGCTCAGCGCCGGGCAGTTGCGGGCGCACGTTGCCGGACAGGTCGACGCCATTGGGCATTCCGCCGACCTGACCGTGTCGGCCGAGGCGCCATCGATGGCGCCTCGGCCCGACCTGTCCTGGCATGGGATCTCGCTGCAAGGACGCGTGCACGGGCCGTTCACCAAACCGGACGCGAGCGCCACGCTGGTGGCCGAGGGACTGGTGCTCGGCGCGGCCAGCACCGGCCAAGCCAACCCCGGCCAGCCTCCCACCGGCCAGCCTCCCACCGGCGAGGCCAGCGCCAGCCAGGGCGACATTGGCCAGGGCACAGTCGTGCAGGGCGAGATTGGCCGGATCACCGCCAAGCTCCAGGGCAGTGCCGGCAGCCTGACGCTCGACGGGACGGTGGATGGTATCGGCCTGCCCGGACCGAAGCCGGACGCGCTGGCCGCGGCGCCCCTTCAGGTGAGCGCTTCCATGCGGCTGGATACGGCGGACCGGAAGCTGACCTTCAGCCTGCGCCATCCCCTGTTCACCATCGACGGCACCGCAACGACGGCGGGCGAGCAGCACGGCGAGATGCACCTCATTGTGCCGGAGATCGCGCCGCTCGCCGCGGCCGGCGGGATCGACGTTGGCGGCAGCGCGGCGCTGACCCTGCGCGCCGACCGGCTTGGCGAGGACACGCGCGTCGCCGCTCAGGGCACTTTCGAGGTCACCAATGGGCCGGGGCCAGCGACGACGCTGCTCGGCCAGGACACGAACCTCGATGTGCTCGCCACGTTGCATGGCCAGACCGTGCGCCTGACGCGGCTGAATATCGGCAGCGACGCTTTCTCGGTGGGCGCTAGCGGCACCGTCGCGCCCGGTGCGCTCGATCTCGACTGGCGGGCGGCCGTCGCCGATCTGGCCAAGGTGAACCCCAACGTGACCGGCCCATTCCAGGCCACCGGCAAAATCAGCGGGTCGCCGGCCGATCTGACCGTCACCTCTGATCTGACCGGCAAGGTCGGCGCGGCCGGGATCGCGCCCGGCACCGTGAGCGCTCAGGTGACGCTGACCGGGCTGCCCAACGCCCCGGCCGGCCGCATCTCGGCGCACGGTATGTTGCTGGGCGCGCCGCTGGAGCTGGCGGTGGCGGCGGCGCGGGAGAACGGCAAGGTGCGTGTCGCGATCCAGCAGGCGAGCTGGAAGAGCGTGCACGCCGAGGGGACGCTGCTGACCGATCCCGCCGCGCTGCGCGACGCGACGGCGCTCGGCGATTCCGCCGCGCTGCTGCCGCAGGGCCAGGTGGCGTTCGCAATGACCCGGCTGGACGATCTGCAACCGCTGCTCGGCGTGGCGCTTGGGGGAGCGGCGCTGCGCGGTTCGGTCAGCGGCAAGCTTGATTCGACCAATGCCGGCGCCAGCCTGACGGTCACCGCCCGCGATGCAGAGCTGACCGGCACCGCCACCGTTGCGCGCGTGGCGCTCGATGCCAAGGTCGCCGATCCGATGGCGCATCCGACGCTGACTGGGCGGCTGACTTTGGACGGCATTGTCGCCGATGGCGTCGCTGGCTCGGCGCGAATCGACGCGACGGGTCCGCCGGATGCCCTGGCGCTGCGGCTCGCCGCGACGTTGCCGGCGCTGGCTGGTGCGCCAGCCTCGATCGACGCGGCCGGGACGGTCAATACCGCTGCTCGCACAGCGACGATCGCCAGCCTGCAGGCGAACTGGGAGCCGGCGCCGATCCGCCTGCTGGCGCCCGCCCGAATCAGCTTCGCCGATGGACTTTCGGTCGAGCGGCTGCGGATCGGGCTGCGCCAGGCGGTGCTCGAGGCCGACGGGCGGATCAGTCCCACGCTTGACGTGACCGCGCGGCTGCGCGGCATGCCGGCGAGCCTGGCGACGCTGGCGTCCTTGGGGGCATCCTCGGGCGCGGTCCCAGGGGCGACCTCGGCGTCGGGGGCGAGGCCAGGGTCGGCGCTGACGCTGGATGGCACGCTGGACGCCGACGCACGGCTGACCGGCACGCCGGCGCGGCCCGGCGGCACGGTCCGCGTCACCGCGCGTGGCCTGCGCCCGACCTCCGGCCCGGCGCGCGCCCTGCCGGCGGCCGACGTGACCGCGACCGCCACGCTGCAAGGCGACGCCGCGCGCATCGATCTGCGGGCCAAGGCCGGCTCGACGCAGATCACGCTGACCGGCACCGCCCCGCTGAGCGCCAGCGGCGTGTTCGATCTGCATGCGACCGGCGCGGTGGACCTGGCCGTGACCGATCCGTTGCTGACACCTGGCGGGCAGCGCGCGCGCGGCAGGGCGAGCCTGGACGCCACCGTCACCGGCACCCCGACCGCGCCGCGCCTGACCGGCGTGGTGCAATTGGCCGACGCCAGTTTCCGCGACTTCGCGCACGGGATCGACATCGAAGCCATCAACGCGAGCCTGGTGGCGGATGGCGGCACGGTGCAACTGGCGCGGTTCGCGGCGAAGGCCGGCCCGGGGACGATCGGCGCGACCGGCAGCCTGGACCTGACCACGCCCGGCCGGCCGCTCGATCTGACGCTGACCGCGCGCAACGTGCGGCCACTGGCGAGCGATCTGCTGACCGCGAACCTGGATGCCGATCTGACACTGCGCGGGGACCTGGGCGGGGATCTGGGCGGGGACCTGGCCGGGCGCCTCATCGCTGCCGGCCGGGTGTTCGTGCGGCACGCCGACATCCGTGTGCCGGAAAGCCTGCCCGCCAGCGTCCCCGTGCTGAATGTGCGGGTGGCCGGCGCTCCGCCGCGCCCCGTGGTGGCGCCGGCGGCGGGACCCGACGTGGCGCTCGACCTTACCATCGACGCCCCGGAGCAGGTATTCGTGCGGGGGCGTGGCATGGATGCCGAGGTGGGCGGTACCGTGCATCTGCAAGGCAGCGCGGCAAATCCGATCCCGAGCGGCGGGTTCACGCTGCGGCGCGGCAATATCAGCATGGCGGGACAAACGCTGACCTTCAGCACCGGCCGGGTCAGCTTCGATGGCGGCAGCCTGACCGACCCATCGCTGAACTTCACCTCAACCCAGAGCACCAACAACGTCACGGCGACTCTTGCCATCACCGGACTCGCCAGCAAACCGAAGGTCACCCTGTCCAGCTCGCCCAGCATGCCGCAGGATGAGGTGCTGTCCTATCTGCTGTTCGGCCAAAGCGCGGTATCGCTCGGGCCGTTGCAGATCGCGGAGATCGCCGCGACCCTCGCCTCTCTCTCCGGCGCCGGCCCGGTGATGTCCAATCCGCTGGATAGCCTTCGCGTGGCAGCCGGACTCGACCGACTGGGCATCGCTTCGGGGTCGTCGCTGCAAGCCGGACGCTACATCGCGCGCAATGTCTACGTCGGCGCGCAGCAGAGCGTCACGGGGACCGGGACGCAGGCGGTTGTCGAAGTGGACCTTACCAAGCGGCTGAAGCTGAAGGCGACCGCTGGCACATCCGCCAGCTCGACCCCGCAATCGGCGACCGGTGCGGGGGATAGTGCCAGTGGCACCAGTGTCGGGATTACGTATCAGTTCGAGTATTGAGGTGCTTCTCCCACTCCCCTTGCGGGAGGGTCTCGCGGCAATAGCCCTCGGTGCGACCCTGGCGCCGACCCCTCCCCCCATCCCCCTCCCTCAAGGGGAGGGGGAGAAGTTTTTAATCTCCCGGCACCGACACCAGCCGGACCTGCCGCCCGTCGACCCCGAGCGCAATGCGTCCCTGGCACAGCGCCAGCGCGTCCTCGCCGAACACACGCCGCCGCCAGCCGTGCAGCGCCGGCACGTCCGGCGCCGCCTCCACCGCGAGCCGCTCAAGGTCGTCGGAACTGGCGACCAGCCGTGCCGCCACATGATTCTGCTCGCACTTCGTCGCCAGCAGCACCTTGAGCAGCGCCACCAGCGCCGGTGACGGGCGCGGCCCGGGCCGTTCCTCCGGCGCCTCCGGCAGCGCGTCCGGCGGCTCCAACTTCGCTGCCGCAACCACCGCCAGCAGCGCCTCGCCCATCGCGCCCTCGACAAAGCCGCGTGACAGGCCGCGGGTACGCGCCAGCGCCTCGGTCGTCGCCGGCGCGGTGGCGGCGAGCTCCAGCAGGATCTCGTCGCGCACCACACGCTGGCGCGGAATGTTGACCCGCTGCGCCTCCCGCTCGCGCCAGGCGGCAAGCGCGCGCAGCATGCCGAGATAGCGGCGGCTGGTGCTGCGGGTGCGCAGCCGCTGCCACATCGCCTCCGGGTCGACGCGATAGGTGGCAGGGCCGGTCAGCACCGCCATCTCCTCCGCCACCCACGCCAGGCGATCGTCCTCTTGCAGCCGGGCGCACAGCTTGCGGTAGATCTCGCGCAGGTAGGTGACGTCGGCGGCGGCGTAGGCGACCTGTGCTGGCGACAGCGGGCGGACCGCCCAGTCGCTGAACCGGTGCGCCTTGTCGATCGACCCGCCGGTCAGCCCGCCGACCAGCGCCTCGTAGCCGACCTGGTCGCCGAAGCCGGCCACCATCGCCGCCACCTGGGTGTCGAACAGCGGGCGCGGCACGTCGCCGAATTTGAGGACAAAAATCTCGATGTCCTGCCGCGCGGCATGGAACACTTTTACGACTGCCGGGTCGGCGAGCAGCTCGCCGAGCGGTGCAAGGTCGAGCCCGGGGGCGAGCGCGTCGATCAACGCGACCTCGTCGTCGCCGGCGAGCTGCACGACACAGAGCTCGGGCCAGTAGGTGCGCTCGCGGATGAATTCCGTGTCGACGGTGACGAATTCGCCGGCGCGCAGCCGCCGAGAGACGGCCTCGAGGTCGTCCGTGGTGGTGACGAGCACAGGCGGCGGATAGTGGGGGCGCGGCGCGCGGGACATGAGGCGCTTCTACACGCGCCGGGGGAAGCGCGGAAGGCAGGCGGGAGTGGGTCGGTTTGAACGTCACCGGTCGGCACAGGGCGGCGGTAGCCGGATCGCTTCGGCTCAACAGCCGGGGGCGACCCGAGTCCGACATTGCGCAATTCCCGAAGGCAGACGTTCGCCGTGCTGCTTCATCGGCAGGGTTGCGCCCTTGGCGGTCACTCCAGGCCGCCACGCCATTACTCGAAAGTAGACGCTCGCCTGAATTGGCGGTAGCTGGCCAGATGTTTGCTGCGGGTGGAAAGCTGGATCTGCGAGTGGCTACCCTACGTCAGAAATCCAAGGAAAGTCGGCTCGTCGCGATTGTGGTTGCCCGGCGTTTGGATAACTGGTTAACGATCGAGCACGGAGAAGCCGACGTGTAATTGATCTCGGGGATTCCCGACTACGTAACCGAAAATGGCAGACTTGGCAGGAAGTAGATTGCGCCGAGGCATCCGTCGAATCTCTGCTCCGGCAACCACACCAAAGGTATAGGGGAGCGAGTTGGGCCGTCCGCCCGCACACGAGCCAGTTATGGCACCGCGCAACCTTCCAGGTTTTCCGCACGCCCGAAGGGTGAGGCCGAAGACAGGCTTTGCAGGGGGACGGCGCCCCCGATGGCGCGATGCGAACGATGATATTCTCGAATGGGATGCTCGCCACGGGCGGGTCGAACGTTACGACGCCAGGGGAACACACCTTGGCGAGTTCGACCCGGAGACTGGGGAACGATTGAGCCCGCCCGATCACACACGTAAGGTGAAGCCGTGAACGTCCTCCTGAAGGTCCAGCCGCCGCCGGATGCCGCCAAGATTGCGCACAGCGTTATCGCGTATGACCGTGCGACCGAAGAACTGGACCTGGAACTGCCGATCCCTTTGTTCCTCGACACGCTAGCCCTGAAGATCGCCAGAGTGCCCCCCGAGGACAAGTACGGTGCACTCTCGTACCCGTTGGAAGCGAGAGCTGTTGATACCTTCCGGTTCCTGCTCGGCCTTGACGTAGACATGTCGAAGCGGGAGTATTTTCTTGAATCGACTGTTGGCCACGTGACCAGCTTTGGACCACGGAAGCTTAAGGCCGTGGAACTGCTCACCCAGGTAACCCCCCGTCCTCGCTACGCCAGGACTGAGAAACCGCGCATCTCCGAGCGGGAGCTGGTCGTGCCGACGTTGCGCTTCCTTGATGACGGCAACAGGGGGGGGATGGCCACGAGCGATATAATCGCGCGGCTGACAGAGCTTTTCGCTCCTTCGGGACAAGACGCCGAGATTCTCGAGGGGCGAAGCGATACCTATTTCTCGCAGAAGGTCCGGAACATGATCTCGCATCGGGACCAGCCGTCGAGCTTTATCCATAAGGGGTTGGCGCACTACGAACGGCATGGCCTGCGGATTTCCGATGAGGGCCGCTCGACGGTCCGGGCGCTGCTGTCCTAGCCCTGGGGCTGACCTAGTCGGCAGCGGCCGTCAGGTCCAGCGAAGACGTCGCAAGGTCTCGATATGCCGCCTTGTAGCCCGGCTTGAACCACCTCAGCTCCGTTGGCCCGCTGTGGGCCTTGTCCCAAACGAACCACGCGTACGCCGTGGTCCCGCTGCCGGCCATCTTGGCGCCCTTTGGATAGAAGGTGATCCGCTCGCTGAAGACCCACACCCGCGCGGGCGGATGTTTGTGGAAGATTGTCCGCGTCCGGTTCGCACCCTCCAAGAACGCGAGACGGAGAAGCAGGGCAAACTTGGCCTCTGCTAGATTGAGGCACTGGGCCACGAAGCCTTCCGCACTGTGGAACGGCGGGTTCGTGATGATGTTGGCCGCGCGCCGACTGCTGGTAAGGAAGTCATGACCGCGCTCGCCGAAGCCACGGTCGTATAGGTCAGAACCGATGACCCGCATCCCGGTCCGGCCAAGCACTTCCGCCATAGAGCCGTCCCCGCAGGCGCATTCCCAGATGTCGCCCTCGAACCGCTCATTTTCGGTGAGCGCATATGTGGCCCAGGCAGGGGTGGGGTAGAAATCCAAGCCGTCCAGATCAGCCGACCGCTTCGTGGTCGGCTTGAACCCACCGCTGAGGTTGTAGGAGGCGTCGGTCGGCATGGAAACCCCTCGGTGGCTGGTTGGCAACAATTGGCTGTTCCTCTTTGAGCAGACGAGGTCGCGTCGGCTCAAGGTCAGCATCGCGGGCCAGCGCCAGACTTCACGCCAACCGGTGGAATGTGTCCGCGATGGGTCGGCGGCAGCCGCGCAGTCGGCCGGAAGCTGCGGCGGCTTTGGCCGGCAGTGCGCTCCGGACCGGCCAGACCGCTCTCGGCCAAGGCCGGCCGATAGTCGGAGCTTGGAATCTACCCGACGCAGGTCTGCGTTTGGAACCGGTGCTGCCGCGGCCTGGCGGGAGCGCGCGCCCGTCCTGCGCGAGATCTGGCGCGCCCCGGTGAGACCGGAGCACCAGCTTTGCCGCGAGCAGGGCAAAGCAAGCTGAAACGCAGACGCACGCGGATCGATCGGATGCTCGCGGATTCCGGCTGAACCGCCATTGGCTCACCTCCGACCCGGTGACCGTGCAGGCGCGCCATCCGCGTTCATCTGCGGCTGAAAATTCTTCACTGACTGACTGGCGGGCAAAACCCGCGTCCTCGCCAGCCCCGCAAGCAAGGATTTTTTGCCGCAGATGAACGCCGATGAACGCGGATAAGGGCAGAGGCAAGACGGTGCGCCGGCCATGACGGAGGGGGCGAGGGTGCCCGGCCACAACGGACAGCTTGTGCCAAGCCACGGCGGAAACCGCATGCGGGGGTTTGTTTCCGGCAATTAGTTAATATATATGACAATCATCAACTGATTCTAGCCGGAGCGCAGCATAATGTCGACCCCATCCAGCGGGATTACCCTTCGCACCATCCAGGAGGCGATGCCCGAGTACTACATCGATACCGACCTGGTGGACGGCGTGCTGACCGCCATGCCGCCGCCGCCGCCCGGTGCCTCCGCGGCTTGGCGCCGGGCGCGGCTGACGCGGATCATCGAGGAGGTTGCCGCCCGCGTGCCGATGGACGCGGCGCAGGGGCACCTCGCGGGGCAGCTTGTCGTCGTGGAGTTCCTCGCCGACGACATGTTGGGGCGCATCACGACGCCGGGGCTGGCGCTGGCGGAGCGGCGCCTGGCGATCCGCACGGCTGACGACCTGCTGCGCTCGGTCGCGCGGCTGGAGCGCACGTTGGAGCGGCGGCAGGAGCGGGTGATGCCGTTCCGCGACGTGGGGGCGGTGGATGGGTTCGATCTGGCCGCGCTGGACGGGGTTTGGTGCCGCGGGGTTCCGGCCGCCGCCGCGGACCCGGTGGCGCCGCCGGCCGCGCCGGAGCCTGAAGCGGGGGAGCCTGAAGCGGGACCTGCGCCGGAGACGCCCGAGCCGACGAGGCCGCAGGCCGAGCGCGCGGCGGCGGTGATGGGGCAGGCGACGGGTGCCGGTGGCCCGGACCGCCGCGCCGGCGTGGGCCGCGCGGGCGTCACGGTGGAGCAGGGGGATGGCTGGACGCTGGAGGTCTGGCCGGCCAGGCCGGGCGCGGCGACTGCGGACACGGCGATGGCTGACACAGCGACTGCGGACACGGCGTTGGCTGACACGGCGTGGGCGGACACGGCGATGGCGGATCAGGGGATAGCGGATCGGGGGACGGCGGATCGGCTGGGGCCGCGGGGCGCGGCATGAGCGTGAACATCGAGCCGCGGGAAACGGCTGCGCGACCCGGGCCCGGCGCGTCCCAGCGGCCTGGCGCGTCCCCACGGCCTGGCGAGATTGCCGGGCGGGCGCCGGCGTGCGGGGCGCGGACGCGGGCGGACAGTCCGTGCCTCGGGTTGGCGATGGCGAACGGGCGGTGCCGCATGCATGGCGGGGCGAGCACCGGCCCTCGCACAGCGGCGGGTCTGGCGCGGATGGTCGCCGCCAAGACGACGCATGGCCGCTACGCGATGAGCGGGGCGCCGAACCGGCTGGCCCAACGCAGTGTCCGGACGCTGATCCAGCGGATCGCGCTGACCGACAAGGCGATGCTGTTGCGGGCGTATTTGCCGGCCGGGATGGCGGCGCGGCTGGACTCGGCGCCGGAGGAGCTAAGGTCGCCGAAGCATCCCTCGCAGGTGGGGTTTGAGGCGCTGCACGCTGCAACTCCATGCAACTGTCTGCCGCTGGGCCTCGGGTTGGGGCGGCGGCCGCGCGCGGCGAGGGCGCGGGCGCGGCTTGGGGCGGGTGGCGCGGCGGCGGTGGCAGTGCGCG
>PLXO01000242.1 GCA_003151425.1 Acetobacteraceae bacterium | reverse complement strand
GTCTGCGCCAACCGGATAGGCAAGCATCCTTCTATTCCGCTGCCGCAACCCGTGGCCGCTCTGCCTCCGGGTGCAGCGCGCGCAGCCGGGGCGCGACCTCCTGGCCGAGCAGCCTGATATTCTCCTTGGTGTCCGTATGGTCGAGGAAACCGCCCTGCCCAAACGCCAGCAAATGCCCGATGCCTCCCATCCGCGCGTTGAAGTCGGTGATCTGCGCCACAACGTCGTCCGGCGTCCCGGCGAATACCGTATCGGTCTCCATGAATTGCTGCACGGTCGCGGTGCGATGGTCGATCGGGTTGCCCTGGCGGTCGGTCACCAGTCGATGTGCCCGTGGTCCCGCCTTCAGCATCGCCACGTTGGCGCCAATCGAGTTGTAGCCCGGTGGATTGGTGAACGGCTCCGCCACCACCGGCGAGGTCCGCACGTAATCGGCGATCAGATGCGCCCGGCGCAGCCCCTCATCCCGCGTCGCGCCGACGCCCACACAGGCGGCAAACGCAAGCCGATCGGGCCCCGCCTCCCATCCAAGCTCGCGCGCCCGGGCGCGATAGGCGTCGTACATCGGCTTGGCTAACCCGCCGGACAGCAGCGTGCCAACCACGTGCCCACGCTCAGCCGCCAGCTTCCCGGTATCGACGCTCATGCCGGTCATCCAGACCGGTGGCGTCGGCTGCTGAATCGGTCGCGGCCAGATGTTGACGTTCCGATAGTGGAAGTATTCGCCTTCCCAATTGAACGGGCCGTCGGTGGTGGACAACGCCTTCAGGATCAGGTCATGCGCCTCCCAATAGCGCCGCATGAGCCGAGCGGGATTCGCATTTGCCGGCGCTATCTCATACGGCGCACCCTTCACCAGGCCCATCTCCAACCGCCCGCCGGACAGCACATCCAGCCACGCCATCTCTTCCGCCACGCGCACCGGATCAGGTCGGTTGGCGATCGGATTGCCCAGGGTCAACAGCCGCGCGCGTTTGGTTTCACGTGCAATCACCGCCAATGCCATCGGTACCGAAACGGTCATGCAGGTTGCGGTGCTGTGGTGTTCGTTCACCATGATGTCCAACCCGACCTCGTCGCACAGCGCGAATTCGTCCAAGTAACGATTCAGCAGCCCGTGCGCCACCAGAGGATCGAGATTGGCGTTGGGGAATACCACACGCAGCGAGCCGCCCTTGAGCCCTTCGGCCCAGGCTGGATGATAGGCCATCTCAGAAAAATACCAGACTCGCATTGCCAAATTCTCCTTGTTACGAAGCCGGACGTCGTCGCATAATTCGCATCATGTCCCGGCGAATGCTGCGACGTGACGCACAAACGCCTCCGGTTGCTCCCAGTGCGGATAGTGCCCCGCATCCGGAATAATCTCTATCGCCGCCCCCGGAACAAGCTCCCGCCATCGCTGACCATAGTCCGGCGTGACGATCCCATCCTGCGCGCCCCACAGCAGCAGAGCCGGCAGATCGATCCGATGCAGCCAATGCTTCAGCCGCGGGTTGTGCATGTAGGGTTTCCAGCCGAACACCAGCAGCGACTCCCGCCCGCGAGCGATCGCCGCCAGCTCGGTCTCCGGCAGCCTGGTCGTATCGATTGCGCCGCGCGCAGGATCCGCCCAGGCGCGCCGCATGATCGCCTCCCGTGTCATCGCGTGCATGTCGGCAATGTCGCGATCGGTGACGCCACCCACCTTGATGCCGACGGGATCGACCAGCACCAGCCTGGAAAACCTCCGCGTGTCGCGCACCGCCATTTCGGCCGCGATCCAACCGCCGAAGCACGCGCCCACCAGCACGGCATCGTGCAGGCCCAGCGCCGCCGCCAGATCGAGATACAGATAGGCGAGATCGTCCACGGCCCCGACCCAATCGGGCAGCGCCGAGCGCCCGAAGCCGGGATGCGATGGAGCAATCACGCGGAACCTGGCCGCAAGCAGATCAAACCACGGCCGCTCCGGGGCCAGCCCTTCGCCGGCATGCAGGAACAACAGCGGCGGGCCCTCGCCCCGCTCCTCGATCTCCAGGTCGACCCCGGCAACTGTCAGCGTGTGGGACATGACGGTCGCTCCTGATCGAGAGGTTCGCGCGGGACCGGGCGGCTTCGGCGCATCGCGCTGATCGGACTCGCTCCGCGCCCGCGCCTGATCCTTGCGCCGGCGCAGGTTGGCACGCAACGCCGCCGCCTCCCGCTCCCGTCGCGCGGCCATGTCACCCTCCGCCCGTGCGGTCAGCTTGGGCCGAGCCGGCGGCGTCGCATCATCGCGCTGGTCCATGCTGGACAGAAATGGCGTGCGCCGCGCAGGGTCAAGCGAACATCTCAAGCCCGCCTTGCACGTCTTGCCGGCTGGGCGGTATATCCCGCCGCCCCGCGTTGCCGATCCGGCGCTGCTGTAGCTCAGTGGTAGAGCACCCCCTTGGTAAGGGGGAGGTCGAGAGTTCAATCCCCTCCAGCAGCACCACGCTCCGCCCCACCCTTGACAGCCACCCCGACCGGGTCTCGCATCCGCACCGGGCCCAGGAGGCGAACCAGCTTGCCGCAACTCTCGTTGCATAGTGCCATCGGCGACCTGACCGTCGCGGAGGAAGACGGTGCAATCGTCTCCGTGGATTGGGGCTGGGGGCGCGATCAATCCGCTACACCGTTGCTCGCCCGTGCGCGCGACCAGCTCTTCGCCTATTTCGACGGCGACCTTACCCGGTTCGACCTGCCGCTCAATCCCGCCGGAACGCCGTACCGCCGCCGTGTCTGGTTGGCGCTTGTGGCCATTCCCTACGGCGCCACGCGCAGCTACGCCGACATCGCGCGGCAGATCGGCGGCAGCCCGCGCTCGGTCGGCCAGGCCAACGGCGCCAACCCGATCCCGATCATCATCCCCTGCCACCGCGTGCTCGCCACCGGGGGCATCGGCGGCTATTCGGGCGGCGAGGGCCTGGCCACCAAGCGAACGCTGCTGGCGTTGGAAGCGCGCGCCACCTCCCTCTTCCCATCCGTGGCCGCGTAGGCGGCCCCGCGACGGAGACGAACATGATGACCAAGGCGATCCGCATCCACGCACCCGGCGGCCCCGAGGTGATGAAATGGGAGGATGTCCCCACCCCTGAGCCCGGGCCGGGCGAGGTCCTGTTGAAGCAGGCGGCGGTGGGGCTGAACTACATCGACGTCTATTTCCGCACCGGCCTCTACAAGGCGCCGACCATGCCGCTCATCATCGGCCAGGAGGGCGCCGGCACCGTCACCGCGCTCGGCGCCGGCGTCACCAGCCTCGCCGTCGGCGACCGTGTCGCCTATGCCGGCGCGATCGGCGGTTATGCAACGCAGCGGGTGATCGCCGCCGATCGCCTGGTCAAGCTGCCCGACGCCATCAGCTTCGAAACCGGCGCCTCGATGATGCTGCAAGGCATGACGGCGCAGTACCTGGTGCGCCGCACCTACAAGGTGAAGCAAGGCGACACCATCGTGGTGCACGCCGCGGCCGGCGGCGTCGGCATGATCATGTGCCAATGGGCCAAGCACCTCGGCGCGACCGTCATCGGCGTGGTCTCCACCGAGGCGAAGGCCGAGCTGGCCCGCGCCCACGGCGCCGCCCACACCGTCATCGGCCACGCAACCCTCGCGGCCGAGGTCAAGCGCATCACCGGCGGCGCGATGGTGCCCGTGGTCTATGACAGCGTCGGCAAGGACACCTTCACCGCCAGCCTCGACTGCCTCGCCCCGCTCGGGCTGATGGCGAGTTTTGGCAATGCCTCGGGTCCGGTGCCGCCGATCGAGATCGGCATCCTGGGCGCCAAAGGCAGCCTGTACCTGACCCGTCCCACCCTCGTCACCTACACCGCCAAGCGCGCCGATCTGGAGGCGACCGCCGCCGACTTGTTCGACGTGGTGCAGAAGGGCGCGGTGAAGATCGCGGTGAACCAGACTTTCAAACTTAGCGACGCCGCCGCCGCGCACATCGCGCTGGAATCCCGCAAGACCACCGGCAGCACGGTCCTGCTGCCCTAGACGCCCCACGGACAGACCCGCCAGGGTGTCGGCCGCCGGAGATCAGGACAGCGCCGGCGCGCGCGCAACCGAGGTCACCGCGAAGCCAGTCCTGCGCAGCCGCGGAACCAGCAGCCAGACGCGGTTGACCGCGGTGATCGTGGCCTGCGCACTGTTCATGCAGAACCTCGATTCCACTGTAATCGCCACTGCGCTACCGACCATGGCCCGCGCGTTCGGCGCCGATCCGGTGCACATGAACGTGGCGCTCACCTCCTACCTGCTCAGCCTGGCGGTGTTCATCCCCGCCAGCGGCTGGATGGCCGACCGGTTCGGCACCCGCACCGTGTTCCGCGCCGCGATCGTGGTGTTCACCCTCGGCTCGATCGCCTGCGGGCAAGCAAACTCGCTCGGCGTCCTGGTGCTCGCGCGCATCCTGCAGGGCATCGGCGGCGCCATGATGGTGCCGGTCGGCCGCCTGGTGCTGCTGCGCAGCGTGCCGAAGCACGAGCTGGTCGCGGCAATGGCCTGGCTCACCATGCCGGCGCTGATCGGCCCAGTGGTCGGCCCCCCCGTAGGCGGCTTCATCGTCACCTACGCCTCCTGGCGCTGGATCTTCTACATCAACGTCCCCATCGGCCTGCTCGGCGTCCTGCTGGTCTCGCTCTTCGTCGAGGACGTCCGAGAGCCCCCGCGCGGCCGGTTCGACGCATTCGGCCTGGTGCTCACCGGCCTCGCGCTGTCCGGCCTGATGTTCGGGCTGGAGACCGCCGGGCGCGGCGTGGTCCCGCTGCGCGCAACCGAGGCGATGGTCGCGCTCGGCCTGGCCGGCGCGTTCGGCTACTGGCTGCACGCGCGCCGCCACCCGACCCCGCTGCTCGACCTTACACTGGTGTCGCTGCCCTGCTTCCGCGTGGCGATCTCGGCGATGATTCTGTTCCGCGCCGGCATCGGTGCCATCCCGTTCCTGTTGCCGCTGATGCTGCAGATCGGCTTCGGTGACTCGGCGGCGCAGAGCGGGATGATCACCTTCGCCAGCTCGGCCGGCGCCCTGGTCATGAAGCCCGCCGCGCAGCACGCGCTCCGCCAGTTCGGCTTCCGCGACACGCTGCTGTGGAACGGCGTGATCTCCGGTGTGATGATCGCCCTGTGCGCGCTGTTCCGCCCCACCTGGCCGGCGGCGTGGATCTACCTGATCCTGCTGACCGGCGGCTTCTTCCGGTCGCTGCAGTTCACCGCCTACAACACGCTGGCCTACGGTGACGTGCCGCGCGCGCGCATGAGCGCCGCGACCAGCCTGTACACCGCCGCGCAGCAGCTCGCGACCACCATCGGCATCTCGGTCGGCGCGCTGTCGCTGCATGTGTCGATGCTGATCTCGCATCATGGCGTGCCGGAGCCGATGGACTTCTCCCTCGCCTTCGTCGTGGTGGGCCTGCTCACCACGATCGCGGCGCCGATCGCGCTCGGCATGCCGCGCGACGCCGGCGACGACCTGACCGGCCGCCGATCGGCCTGACCGGGGCGTGCCATAACTCCCCTCCGCTTGAGGGCTTGGGCCGCGGAGCGGACCAAGGGTTGGGGGAGGGGGCCGCGCCAACGAGGCAACCCGCGTATGTACCCGTCGATGCCGAGTCCGTTGCCACCGCCCCCGTGCATCCGTCCCACGTTTCGTGGGGTCTTGTCCGAGCATGGGATTTCATCCGGGATTCCCGAATCGCGCCGGACGCCCGGGGCAGGTCCCTGACCGGCACCCCCGGGCTTCCGGTCCCGCCGCCGATCCCACCGCTCGGCGTTCCATAAGGTCTTGGTCGAGATTCGCGAATCGCGCCGCCGGCCCAGGGGCGCACAATTGCCCCGGGCCGTCCGGCCAAACGTCTTGCACCCAGCCGCCTGTCCGGCGACGCTGGCATCGATATGGGGTGCCTCGCGTCGTGCCCGTGCGGCCCGTCGGCGCTGCAATGCGCGTTGACGACAGGCGCCATCGAACAGGCCGCCTCCGCTCCGGGTAGCCCAGGGGAGGCTCATGAGCGAATACACTACCCGCGTGGCCTTGGTGACCGGCGCCGCCAGCGGCATCGGCGCCGCAATCTGTCGCGCCCTGGCCGGCCCCGGCACCGCGATCTTGGTTCACACCCGTGCCAACCGCGTCGGCGCGGAGGCCACCGCGGAGGCCGTGCGTGCGGCCGGCGGGCAAGCCGAGCTCGCACTGGGCGACTTGGCCGAGCCGGCAACCGCTGCGTCCCTGGTGGACCACGCGACGGCTCGCTTCGGCGGCCTCGACGTCCTGGTCAGCAATGCCGGGTTCGCCGACCGGACCAAATTTGCCGAGCTGACCGACGCAGCCATGACGCGTTCAATGGAGGCGATCCACGGCGCCTTCTTCCGCCTGGCACGCGCCGCCCTCCCCCACCTCATCGCCGGCCGCGATCCGCGGATCGTCGCGGTGTCCAGCTTCGTGGCGCATGCCTTCCGCACCGACCTTGCGGTGTTCCCCGCCTCGGCCGCGGCCAAGGCGGCCACCGAGGCGCTGGTGCGCGCCCTGGCAATCGAACTCGCGCCCTCCGGCGTGACGGTCAACACGGTGATCCCGGGGGTCATCCGCAAGGACGCCGGCACCCACGCAGCGTTCACGCCGGCGCAGGCGGCGGCGCAGACGGGCCGGATCCCGCTTGGCCGCCTTGGCCTGCCGGACGACGTGGCCGCCGCGGTGGCGTTCCTGGTCTCGCCAGGTGCTGCGTATATCACCGGGCAGGCGCTGCACGTGGACGGCGGGCTGGTCATCCGGGCATGAGCCACCCGGGCGCGCCGGCAAGACGCGATCCGGCGATGGTGGCGCGCATGCCAACCCGGTCGTCGCAGTGTGCTCCCGTCCGGGGGGCGATGACGATCGCGCTGGCCTGCATCGCCGGCCGCAACATGGGCCGCCGACCTGACACCCAACAATTCTCATTGTGGTCGGGCCGTACGGCCTCTCAACGTCATGGCCGGTTTTGGTCGGGCCGCCCGGCCTTTCAACGTCATGGCCGGACCTGTTCCGGCCATCCCCGCAGTACGGTGCCTCGATGGATGGCCGGAACTGATCCCCGGAACCAGTCCGGGGACGGCCATGACGTTGTGGCAACCAGATGGGCCAAAATGAGAATTGCTGCTTGACACCCGACCGGCTTGACACCCGAGAGGACGGCTGTTTATCACCCGTTGCCCCGGACACGGGTGCGTAGCTCAGCGGTAGAGCACCGTCTTCACACGGCGGGGGTCACAGGTTCAATCCCTGTCGCACCCACCATGTCTTCAGCCACGGCGAAGACCGGCGCCCATTCGGGCACGGTTGCGCGATCGTGGCACCAGCCGTTGACTTGGCGGGATCAGACCGCCCATGTCGGGCAAGCCCCCGCCGGGCAGGGCAAACGCATTTGGAATTCGCATCATCGGCGGTTCGCGGCGCGGCCAGAAGGTGAACCGCCAAGACGCCAAGGCGCCAAGAAAAGCGAGCGTCGGGACGGATCGGGTGATGAGTTCGAGCCATCGGAGCCTTGGCGGTTCCTTCGGCCGCCCAACCCGGATTTGCCGACGACCGGGCAGCACGTGGTCGGTGCCGACTCGGTGAGCCTGTCGAGAAAATTCCAACTGCGATTCCCCTGCCCCGCCGGGCCAAATCCCTTGTTGCCCGCTGCCCATCCGCATAGATTTCCCGGCCATGGATGCCAACCCTCCCGATTTGCCCCAGCGCGTGCGTGGACTGGAGGCCACACTCGCAGCGCTCGACGCGCATTTGGCCGCCGCCGAGAAACAGGCTGCGGCCCTGCTGAAGGCGACCCGACGCTTACGCCACGCCGTCGCGGAAGGGACAATGGCCAGCCTGCCCGCCGCCATTGCAGCCGCGCAGGCGGATGCCGACCGCACAGCCGACCCACTGGCCAAAGCCGCGGCGGCGCTCGACTATGATGTTGCCGACGCCTTCGCGAGCGGCGCCTGGCTCGACGAACTGGCCGCGGCAGCGCAGGCCGCCGGCGTGGTGCTGGTGCGGCGCGATGGGCGGGTGACCGCTTACCCGGTGGCGCTGCGGCTCGACGGACGGGCGCAGGGTGTGCGGCTCGGGCGCCAACTCGAAAAACGCATCCGACCGAGCTTCGTCGCCGCCCGGCTCAAGGCGTTGCAGCAACGGCCGGATCGGTTCAACGCGCGGCGATTCCTCGACCGGCTGTTCCTGCTCTACGACAGCCGCGCGCGTGCCGAGGATCCTGCATGGCGCCCCACCCAAGCCGGCGAGGGCCCACTGGTTTCGCTGGCGGATCTGCATGCTATGCTGACCCTGCTGCCCGCGGCGGGCGCCGACTATCCGCAGGAGGAATTCGTCGCCGACCTGTTGCGGTTGGACCGGCAGCCCGACGCCACCGCCAGCCACGGGCACCGCTTCGAACTCGCCGGCTCGACCGGGCGCAAGGGCGGCAAACGGCTGACCTTGTTCGACGAAACCGGCGAGCAGCACGACTATTACGCCATCCGCTTCATCCTGGAACCGCCCAATGGATGTGCTGACCACACCGAAGCTGCCGCTGGCTGACTGGCTGTCGGTCGTCGAGCGCGAGTACCTGTCGGCGTTCGTGCCGGCAGGCGGCGCCGCCGTGAAATTCGCCATCCTGGACGAAGGCGCCATCGGCACGGCCGCAGCGCACCTCGTCGGCCTCGGACAGGCGCATGCCATGCTGACGGTGCAACTGGACGCCGAGCGCACCCGCATCCACCTCATGCAGGAGCTGTTTTTCGCCATTGCCCGTGCCCTGCCATGGGACAGCCTGGTGCAACGCTATCTCGAAAGGCTGTTCGGCGATCATGCCTATGCCTGGCCACGGCCAGGCGAGCCGATGACACTGGCGGACCTGGCTGCCGCATTCGACGTCGCGCCCAACCTGCTGGGCCGTCACGTGGACCAGTGGCTGACCGCGGGGCTGTGGGACGACCCCCGGCTGACGCAGGATTTCCGCGCTGCCCTGCTGTTGCTCTGCCTGTCGCGGCTGGAACCGGGCGGCTGGGACGCCGACGCGCCGGCGATGCACTGGCTGTGCGGCGAGAAGGTGGCGCCCGCGTTGTTGCGCGCGGCTGACATTTCGGTGCGTATCACCCGCACCAATGCGCGTGCCATGCTGGCCTCACTATGTCATTTCCTGCGCAAGGCCGGTGCCGCCGGGCTGCTTGTGGTGCTGGACGCGCGACAGCTCGCCCGCGCCGCGGCCGCGGAGGGTGCGCTGCGCTATTCGCCGGCCGCGGTGATGGACATCTACGAGGTACTGCGGGAGATCATCGACGATGCCGAGCACCTGCCTGGCCTGTTCGTCGCGGTGTTGGCCGACGCGGACCTGGCCACCGGCGACCCGCGCCGCGCGCTCGGTCAGTACGCCGCGTTGCAGATGCGCGTGTGGCCCGACGTGCGGCCCGGCGACCGGCAGAACCCCGTGGCTCCGCTGGTGTGGCTCGCAGCATGACGCAAGCTGATGTGGCTCACACCATGACGATTGACGCCCGCACGGCGATCGAGGCGCTGCGGGCCGGCGTTCCCAACCGGGCCGCCATCCGCCAGATGGGCACTGAGCAGACCGCCATCGAGCACGCCTTCGAGGCGGCGCTGGCAGCCGCGTGGGGCGATGCCGGGCAGGTGCCCGCCGGGATTGGCCCTGCTGGGATCGGGCCCGCTGGCATCGGGCCCGCTGGGATCGGGATGGCCGGAGGCTTCGGCACCGGCAAATCGCATCTGCTCGGCTATCTGGCCGAGGTGGCACGCCAGCAGGGCTTCGTGGTCAGCCGCGTCGTCGTCAGCAAGGAGACCCCGCTGTCGCATCCGGGCCATGTGCTCGCCGCCGCCCTGCGCGATGCGGCATTGCCGGACCGGCCGGATGACCCGATCGCCGCCTGCGTGACCACGCTTCGCCAACGGCCAGAGGCTCTCGACGCGCTGGAGGTCGCAGTCAGCACGCCCGATGCCGGTTTCAGGCCGATCTTCGCCGCTTGCCTGTTCCTCATCCGCCGCGCTTCCACGCCACCCGAGACGCTTCGCCGGATCGAGCGCCTGTGGGCCGGCGTCAGGGTGAGCACCCCGGCCATCCGCCAGGCGCTTGCCGCGGCCGGGGCCGGCAGGATGTTTTCGCTCAAGTCTGTCCCCGCCGGCGAATTGACCGACCAGCTCGCCCGCTTCGTGCCGTTGTTGTTCCGTGCCGCCGGCTACGCCGGCTGGTGCGTCCTGCTCGACGAGATCGAACTGATCGGCCGCTATACCCCGCTGCAACGCGCCCTGTCGTACGCCTGGCTCGGTAGCTGGCTCGGCCTGGATGGAAAGCGCCGCTTTCCCGGCATCGTCAGCGCGTATGCCATCACCGACGACTTCGTCGCGGCCGTTATCAACGCCCGCCTGGACAGCGAA
The DNA here is from genome assembly GCA_003151425.1 of Acetobacteraceae bacterium. Classification (GTDB taxonomy): domain Bacteria; phylum Pseudomonadota; class Alphaproteobacteria; order Acetobacterales; family Acetobacteraceae; genus Palsa-883. Next base: position 7,137 of record PLXO01000242.1, on the reverse strand, counting down.
AAGTTGCCGGAAAGGCTGACGCTGAAGGGACGTGCGGCCGAGGCAGTGCTGGCGCTGGCGGGCATCGGCCATATCGAGCAAACGGTGCTGCAGCATCGTTTGCTGCCGCCCACGCTGGGCGATCTGGCCGCTTGCCACGACAAGGTGCTGCGTATGTACAGTGCCGCCTATACGTGGCCGGCGCCGCCATTGCCGCCGGCAGAGCGGACTAGTTCGCGGACGATGCGGCAATACATCAAGGGCTGGATCACGCAGTGGGATCTGCTCCGCCTGGTGGGCGGCAGCGTTGTGCTCTTCGATGGCAGCATCGCCACCAACTACACCGAGGACGCCACGCTGGCGGAGCCGCCCGCCCTCGACGACGAGGAAGCATAGCGGGCTGACGCGCCACCTCTCCCGCACTACGCGGGCTTGGGCCGCGAAGAGCGGACCAAGGCATGCCCCCGGACTTGTTCCGCGGGTCGCGAAGCGCAGCGATGCGGATGAGGGTCGTGCGCACCACCCTCACCCGTCTCGCTCCGCTCGCCGACCCTGTCGCAGCGTCAGTTGGCGCGAACTCAGGAGCTGTACCAGCATCAGGTGGCGACCGCGGACCGCCTGGACGAACTGCGCGCCCAAACCGCGATCAACGACCGCGAACTGCGGCTGGCGCACCAGGCGCAGGAAGTGACCCGGCTGGAGCTGCTGCGCTCCGAAGCCTATCTGCGCCAGCGCGAGATTCGCAGCCCGGTCGATGGGCTGGTGACGGAACGGCTGATGACCGGCGGCGAGTATGTTCACCCGGAAGCGGTCATCCTGCGGATGGCCCGGCTCGATCCGCTGTTTGTGGAGACCTTCCTGCCGGTGCAGCTCTACCCGTTGCTGCACGCCGCGCTGGAGGCGACGGCCGCGCCCGCGGCACCAATCGGTGGCAGCATCCCGGCCCACGTTGCGGTCGTGGACCAGATGTTCGACGCGGCCAGCGGCACGTTCGGTGTGCGGCTGGGATTAGCGAACGCGGACGGGCGGCTGCCGGCTGGCCATCGCTGCAAGGTCAGCTTTCAGTTGGGTGAATAGCTGAAATTGGTTCACGGTATCTGCCCAATACCCTCGTTCGGGAGCGGACGCGGAGGTCACACCAACCGGCGGATGCGTCGACTCTTCCAACGAGTCCGCCGGTCGGTATCGCGCGCGAAGTTGCCCAGGGGAGCCAGCATGCGGCCGCGCGCCAATCCAATGCAGATACCTGCCGCCCGACGGCCCAATGAAGTGTCAAATCTGATGGGCACCGCGGACCAAACCAGTGCGGCATAATGAAGAGCGTTTTTAGCTCACCGGCGCGGCCCCCAACGGCGAGCCCTCTCGGAGAGGCCAGTGCGCCGCGCCGCCAAGCTAAAAACGCTCTTCATTATCATGCGTGATATGAATGGCGGCGTGGTGCAACGGAAGTGAGCACCGTCCCACGCCGGCGCGGCCAAAGCGCCGCGTCGTGCGCCGGCGCAAGGCAGCGGCCGGCAAGCCCTGGCGGCCGGCGGGGCCATCGCTGCCGGAGGTGTGCTACGCTGACAGTGGGCCGGCCCGATCGCGGCGCGCCCGGGAGGAATTTCGAATGCCTCGTCTCACCGCCATGCTGCTGCTGATAGGAATCGCACTGACCACGGCCGCCTGCATCGTTGCGGAGCCAGGGCCGGGGCCTGAGCATGAGCGCTGGTGTTATTACCATCCGGGCAGGTGCCGCTGATCCCATACGGATCCCAGCGGCCCGAAATGATGACGCTTCCGACATTTCGGGCCGCCGGTATGACGCGCGGGACAGGACGCGGTTCACAGCGACCGAGCCAAGCGGCCATGGGGCGGCGGACCGACCTGTCGGGATCGCAATCAGTCCGCCATTGCAGCCGCCAGGGCCGCCGCATGATCCACCCGAGCCTGCACGACCGGGAGGTCGTGCAGCCGGCGGGCGCCTCGCTCTGCGTCGCCGACGCCCAGCGCCTCCAGTGCGGCGATCTGATCAACGACGGCGTCGGCCACTCTCAGTTGCGGACCGGCAGGTGTCGCCGGAAGCTGCCAGCATCGGTGGTCAGCTTGCAGCCTTGATGGCGCAGGCGTGATCCTGCAATTCCTCGCCGCTGGCCCGATCCATGGTCGTCGGGTTGAGCTGATCGGCCAGCAGCAGGAAGCCCGGCGCGCCGGCGAGGGTGGTGGGCGCAGCGACGATCGTCCAGTGGCCCATATCGGCCCGCGCGCCCGGTACGCCGTCCGCCAGCAGCGTGAACGGATTGGCGTCCGACAGGTCCGCGCCCTGCACGCGCCGCGCGAGATAGGGGTGGCCGACCAATGGCACCGGGAACGGTGCCCAAGCGGTTCCCACGGCGGCGCCATGCGCGCGCAGCGCGGTCACCACGTCGGTGCGCAGGCAGTCGATATGGATATGCAACTGATTTTGCGAGCGGCCATAGGCGGAGTTGATGGCCAGCCCGACCTCATCGTCCGGTAGCATCTGCTGGACGCGCTGCGAAACCAAGTCGTGCGACTGCCAGGCGGCGGCGAAGTAGTTCGGCGCGATTGGGGCCAGAATAGCCGGGTCTTCCATGCCGGTTACTTTCGCCGTTGGGATCAGCAGGAACTGCGTCGCGCCCTCCCGGTCCTTCAGCACCACGTAGCCGTGCGCGAGATCGACCAGCGTGCACGGCGCCGGCGCGCCGTTCGCCTGCTGATCGGGCACGCAATGATCATGCACGATCTGCCACAACGCATCGGGATTCGCTGCGCCGGCCGGGGCGGCGGCGAGTGCCAGCAGCAGCGTCAGGGCGAGTCGAAACGGGATGCGCATGCGGCACTCCGCTTGCCGACTTGCTGGCGGATCGTCAAGGTCGGCGCAATCACATCCAGCAGGGGGACCCGAGAATGAAGCTGTTCGATCTCACCGGGCGCGTGGCACTGGTCACCGGCGGCAATGGCGGCCTCGGGCTGGCAATGGCGCAGGGGATGGCCTCATGCGGCGCCGATATCGTGCTGTCCGGGCGCAATGCGGACAAGGCGAAGGCGGCGCTCGATTCGTTGGCTGCCCTTGGGGCCGAACATGGCCGCAGGGCGGTGTTCATCGCCGCCGACCTTGCCAAGCCCGACGCCTGCCGCAAGCTGGTGGCCGAGGCCGCGGCGGCGTTCGGGCGCCTCGATATCCTGGTGAACAACGCCGGTACCTCGATCCGCAAGATGCCGGAGACCTACACCGACGACGAATGGCACCACGTGCTGGACACCAACCTGACCAGCGCCTTCGTGTGCTCGCAGGCAGCCTATGCGGTGATGAAGGCGGGCGGCGGCGGCAAGATGATCAACACCGGATCGATGATGTCGCTGTTCGGCGCGCCCTATGCGACGCCGTATTGCGCCAGCAAGGGCGGCCTGGTGCAGATGACGCGGGCGCTCGCCACGGCCTGGGCCAAGGACAACATCCAGGTGAACGCGATCCTGCCCGGCTGGATCGATACCGATCTGACCCGCAACGCACGGCGCCAGGTGGAAGGGCTGCATGCGAAGGTGGAGGCGCGCACGCCGGCCGGGCGCTGGGGCGTGCCGCCGGATCTGTCCGGTATCGCAGTGTTTCTCGCCAGTCCGGCATCGGATTTCGTTACTGGAACGGCAATCCCGGTCGACGGCGGGTTTTCGATTTCGATGTGACGGCGCAGCCGGCATGACAGAGCGCGCGCGTTGCAGGTGTCGTGTCGCGGATTTGCGGTGTGACCTTGGCGGAGGCCCTGCTTCGGCGAAGGCCGGGATCGTTCCACACCAGGTGCGATGGCGCGAAAGAAAAATTCAACCGCAGATGCACGCAGCACACAGATAATCCGTGCGGGCGCGATGCCGGCGGCACACCATTTCGTGGTCGGACGCACCGGCGCCTCGGTCGCACAGGCCTTATCCGCGTCCATCTGCGGTTGAATTTCCTTGCGTCACTGCGTGCCGCACCGCGCCGCCCCGGGGGGCCACCGCGCCGCGCCGGACCATCACTGCGATGACCCGCACACTCAGACATGTGGGAACGGTACAGACGGACGTTCGAGGATCGTCCAGAGGCGAAGGTTCTCACGGGCGATCGGCAAACACCGAACCATCTCCCCGGCGATCTGCGTAGATTCCGAGTCTGGCGACGCTGCGTCACTGTGGGCTATAACCACGGCCAATCATTGCGGTGATTGGTGCCTGTCCGGCGCCCACCAATCCACAAATGATCTATCTCATACAGCGAACGTCAAGGAGGCACCAATGAGGATCGGATACCGGAGCGTGCTTGCCGCGACGTTCACCCTGACGGCCTTGGTCTCGTGGGGCGCCCTGAGCGCACGCCAAACGGTCCAGGTGGAATCCGTGGACAAACTTACCAGGGCAAGTGCGTGTGCGGCGTCAGCGTATCATGTGACCGTTGGCGAAAATGCAACCATGGCCGTCGAAAATGATGGTGGATGGTGCTGGGCAGACACGTCTGAGAGAAGTTATTGGCGCACACTTTCTGCGTCTTCGGCGACAGTGACCAATCCACCAAAGCACGGTCATGTGCTGGTGGGTGACACGGCAAACCAACAGGTCAGGGTTGCCTATCAGCCGAATCCTGGTTTCGCCGGGACGGATAGTTTCATCGTTCATTACCAGGCGAACGAGCACGAGCAGACCTATTTGGTGACCGTTGCCAGATCGATGGCAGACGTGGCCGGTGTCGTTCAGACAGCGTTTCGCCCTCGATAAGTAGAGCGCCTGGCCGTCCGCCCACTCTATGGTGCTGCAAGGGATGGCCGGGGACCTTCCGGATCGGGGGTGGTTCCCGGATCAAGCCCGGGAGTGGCCATGACGGTGTAGGAACGATACGGCAATAGAAACGCGTCGCCTTTCACACCGGCGCCTCGAACGACTCCCAACCAAACGACCGCTCCACGGCCTTCCGCCAGCCGCCGGTTAGTTTCGCGCGCGTCGCCTCAGCCATCTCCGGCTGCCAGGTGCGCGCCACTCCCCAGTTCTGCCGCAGATCTTCGATGCCCCGCCAATACCCCACCGCCAACCCCGCCGCGTAGGCGGCACCAAGCGCCGTGGTCTCGATCACTTTCGGCCGCACCACCGGCACGTCGAGAATATCGGACTGGAACTGCATCAGCCGCTCGTTCACCACCATGCCGCCATCGACGCGCAGCGTGCGAACCTGCACGCCGGAATCGCGCTGCATCGCCTCCAGCACGTCCCAGGTCTGATACGCGGTCGCCTCCAGCGCCGCCCGCGCGATATGCCCCTTGCCGGCATAGCGCGTCAGTCCGGCAATCACGCCGCGCGCATCCGCCCGCCAATACGGCGCATACAGCCCGGAGAACGCCGGAACAAAATACACACCGCCATTGTCCTCGACCGACGCGGCCAGCGTTTCGACCTCTGCACTGTCCTTGATCAGCCCAAGATTGTCGCGCAGCCACTGCACCAGCGCGCCGGTGATGGCGATCGAACCTTCCAGCGCGTAGCATGCCGGCGCCTCGCCGAACCGATACGCAACCGTGGTGATCAACCCGCTGGTCGAGACAACCGGCGCCGTCCCCGTGTTCAGCAGCAGAAAACACCCGGTGCCATAGGTGTTCTTCGCTTCGCCCGGCGCAAAGCAGGCCTGCCCGACCAGCGCCGCCTGCTGGTCTCCCAAAATGCCGGCGATCGGCACGCCATCCAGCTCGCCGCGCGCCGTCGCCAGCACTGCCGAGGACGCAACGATAAGCGGCAGCACCGCGCGCGGAATACCGAACACCGACAGCAACGCCGCATCCCAATCCAGCGTCGCGAGGTTCATCAACTGCGTGCGGCTGGCATTGGTCACGTCGGTTAGGTGCTGGCCCGCCAGATGCCACATCAGCCAGCTATCGATCGTGCCGAACATCAGCTCGCCGGCTTCGGCACGCGCCTGCGCCCCCGGCACATTGTCGAGCAGCCAGCGCAGTTTCAGCGCGCTGAAATAGCTCGCCAGCGGCAGGCCCGTTGCGGCGCGGAACCGGTCCTGTCCGCCCGAGCGCGCATATTCGGCCACCAGCGGCTCGACCCGCGTGTCCTGCCAAACCAGCGCATTGTGCACCGGGGCGCCGGTCGCGCGATCCCACAGCACGGTGGTCTCGCGCTGGTTGGTGATGCCGATCGCCGCAAGGTCGCGCGCGGTCAGTCCCGCGCCACGCAACGCCTCGGCGATCACCGCCCGCGTGTTGCCCAGAATCTCCATGGCGTCGTGTTCGACCCAGCCGGGCCGAGGATAGATCTGCTGATGCTCACGCTGCGCCATCGCCACCGTAGCGCCGGCGCGGTCGAACACGATGAAGCGGGTGCTGGTCGTCCCTTGGTCGATGGCGCCGACGTAACGTGTCATCTCGATCCTCCGGTCGGGCGCCGACCCGGCTGCCATTCGGCCTCCACTGTCATTGCGAGCGAAGCGAAGCAATCCCCCGCGGGGCATGCGTGGATGGGCCTGCCGCGTCGCTTTGTTTCTCGCGATGACCGGGCGCACCGTATGCGGTCACCGCGCGGATTGGGCGGTCTGGCGGCCACCTCGACACCAGAAAAAAATAGCTATATGGATAGCCAAAACTGCGGATGGTCCCGATGAGCGCCTACAGCGTCGCCGAGGCGAAAAACCGATTGCCAAGTCTGATCGACAAGGCGATCGAGGGTGAGCATGTCGTAATCACGCGGCACGGCAAGCCGGTCGCTGAGCTTCGTCCGACGCGGCAACGTGATCCACAGCAGGCAAAAGCCGCCGACGCCTGGCTGCGGGCGCGTCGAGATGCACGGCAGGCGATACAGGTCACATCGGTGGAACTGCTACGCCAGCTTTACGAGGATGCGTGAGCGCCTATCTCGACGCCAGCGCGCTGGTTGCCGCGCTCGTCAAGGAACCGAGCAGCGAAGCCATCGACGCGTTTCTCGAGCATTACGAAGGCACGCTCGGCGTCAGTGACTTTGCGGCCGCAGAGGTTGCCTCGGCAATATTCAGACTGGTTCGAACTCACCTGATCGCCCAGGAGGACGCCGAGGCTCGATTGTCCGATTTTGATGCTTGGCGGAGCATTAGGACAGAGCCGATCGACATCGAGCCGTCGGACGCGAGGCTGGCAAACACTTAGGCAATGCCCAAAGACTACC
>PLXO01000218.1 GCA_003151425.1 Acetobacteraceae bacterium | reverse complement strand
ACCCCGCTTGGTGACCCGTTGCTAGTAATGCACCGTCCGCCCGGCTCCCCCGGTTGCCGCGACCAGCTCGCCGGAGACCGCCCAGGCCTTGTCCGAGGCCAGGAACACCGTGACGAATGCGATCTCCGAGGCGTCCACCATGCGGCAGATGGCATTGCCGCGCGGCGAGTCGGGAGCGAAATCCTGCCGCTCCGCTTCTTCCGGGGACACGCCCAGTTGGGTGGCGCGCGCAGCGAGCAAGCTCGGCGTGCGCTCGGTGCGGGTCGTGCCGGGATGGATACAATTGACCGTGATCCCATGACGGCCCATTTGCACCGCCAGCGTCTTGGTCATGTGCACGAGCGAGGCGTTGCGTGCGCCGCCGCTGAGATTGCCGGCGTTGCGGGCGTTGGCACCGCTGATGTTGATGATGCGGCCCCAGCCTTCCTTTTTCATGAACGGAATGACAGCGCGGCAACAACGCAGCGCTCCGACGTACTTTACGTTGAAATCCTGTAACAAATCCTCGTCGATGACGGTTTCGATCGGCCCGGTCGCGGTGGCCGAGCCCCCTGGCGAGGAGCCGCTGTTGACCAGGATATGCAGGCCGCCCAGTTGCTGCGCCGCCTCGGCGACCGCGCGGTCCACTTGCTCCTTGCTGGTGACATCGGCCGCGAGGGGAAGGATGCGCCGGTTCGTCTCGGCTCCCAGCTCCCGCGCCGTCGCCTCGAGAGCCTCCTTGTTGCGCGCCACGATCGCCACATCGACGCCTTCGCGCGCCAATTCCCGCGCGATGGCTTTGCCGATGCCCCGACTGCCGCCAGTCACGATCGCATGCTTGCCTTGCAATCGGAGGTCCATGGCATTCTCTCCCGTTGGCGGCGTGACCGCGATTTCATTGCTTCAGTGCTCATTGTTCTCTCCGAGGCACCCTGGTGCAAGGATTGCCAGAGGTTGGGCGATGTACTGCCACAATTGGTCGAACGTCTGCATTTGAGTGACGGCGAGGCGGCCTGGAAGGACCGACATGGGCGCGGAGCAGCCATCGAGGGAGAAAGCCTCCTACGTCCGCCCTCCCATTGCAGACGTTCAAACAAACCCACTGCCGTGGCGGCCATTGGCTTTACGACGGATCGTGGCATACCCCGGGGTCGGGGGCGGTGACGATTCGGAGGGTCAGTGCATGGACGATACGAAACGGTCCGGCCTGAAAGTGAGCGTCGGTGGGAGCATCGCGGACGATGCCGCTGCCTTCCTGCATGCCTGGCATCGCGCGGAGCGTGGCGAGCCGGTCAACCAGCGTGTCCTGGCGTTCGAGAGCTGGGAAGGCCTGGCCCGGGTCATGACCGGCGAGCGATACCGCCTGCTGCGTCATCTGCATGCGCATCCCGAGCCGTCCGTCTCGGCGCTGGCACGCGCGCTCGGCCGGCAGTATCGCCGCGTTCATGCGGACGTCGCCGCCTTGGAGCATGCGGGATTGCTCGACCGGTCGGAGGGGGCGGTGCGCACGACTGCGGATTGGATCACTGCCGACATCAGGCTTTGAGGCGGAGGCTGGAATGAGCGACGACCTTAAGATCATCCGCGGCAGCGGCAATGTCATCCGCGGTCTCGGCCATCCTGACGCGGATCGGGAGCAACCGTGTGCGCTCCGCGCCGCGCCGATCATCGCTGGACGCGGTCCACCTCATTACCATCCACAAACTTGTGACTAGGGCTGCATCTCGCGGCCTGATGTCGCGGGGGCAAACGTGACACCGTCTGACGAACCCATCTGGGAGGTTGCGACGGGCGTGGGGGGCGCTCCGTATTTCGGCGCCAAACTTGCGTAGATCATCTTGGCATCCATTCCCCCCTCACGAACCAACGTTATGAAGGTAATAAAGCCGGGCTTGACCACCGTGCTGATCGAGGGCGGAGTGACTGTCGTCGTCACGTGCAGTGGCGTAACCACTCCGTTGACAGGAAATGGGTTACCGAACGAAGACGTGGTCACCTGCCCTGGAGAAACCAAAGTACTCACCCGGGTCTGGTCAGATATATCCCCAATGACGAAACCTTCGTAGCCTCGTTTGATCGCAATCTCGGACGCGCGCAGCAGGACGAAGTCGTGGACCCGTTCAGAAGAAGTGTAACCGTTTCCGCGTGCGGCAATGCGGTAGGTGGTGTCACTGACTTGCAGATCATCCACACCACCCCTGAAGCCCATCTGCTGGTAAGGTGTGCACCCGCTCATCGCCAGAGAAGCGATGGCAGTCATCACAATCCAATTCGGTTTGCAATCTATCACCGCGGAACACCGCTGTTGTTGGCAGGGGAAAAGAAGTCTACTTTCTGCCGATCATCGAAGTCAATGGCTACCGAAAGCGTTGCAAATCGGGGCTTATTTGCCGAGTTCGCAACGGCAAGGATTTCCCTGAAGAAATTACCCCCGCTTGCGCCGGATCCATGGGCCAAGCTGGTACCTGCCAAAATGGCCTATCCGAATGGCGTCGCCGCTTCCGGTGGAATGCACTGGCACCGCTGCACAATGATCCCGACCGATTGCGCCCTACTCCGGCCGCGGCTCGGGGAGGCCGCGTTCGCGTACGGTCTCGGCCCGCATTGCCAGCCTTGGGGCGCGGAAAGACAAGCAAGATTTTCACGCAGATGAAGGCGGATGCACGCGGAACACGCAGATGGTCTCGGCGAGTTTGGCAGGTCGCCGACCACGCGTTCGATCGCCAGGCGCAGCTTGCCAAAGTCAAGCCGCGGGCAGAGCTGCTGATCTATGCCGGTTGAAAGTCATCTTTGGGTCGAGGCCACCAATCAAGCAAGCACCCGCAAGCCGTGCTTCTGCACGATCGCCAACAGCTTGAGGGCCATCCCACTCGGCCGCTTGGCGCCCGTCTCCCACTTTTCGACCGTGCTTTCGCTGGTGTTGAGGTAGCGCGCGAACACCGGCTGGCTGACGTGGTTGCTCTCGCGAAGCTGCTTGATTTGCCGCGGCTCGAACGGCGCCGGCACGGACAGGCATGATTCGTCAAACTGCCGCATGGTGGCCTTGTCGATCGCGCCGACGCTACAGTGCGGAATCCGCCGAAACGCCCCAACCTGACAGTCGTTCGATCCAAACATCCATAAGCCTCACACTCTCGCAAACGCAACACGCCGCCTCACGGGTGCTCGCGTAATTGTTTGCATGTGCAACGTCGTCCCGAAGATTTCCGATCTGCTTGAGCTCGGAATCGAACACCGTCGTACTCCATTCAAAGCGATTACTTTTTCTGATGATGTCTCGCTTGTCCGCAAATTGCGTGAACAGAAGAGTCTCCACGAACGCGTCATGCGACCTGGATTTTGCTGACTCGCAACATATTTTCTTTTGCCGTGCGTCGGATAAGCGCGCAAGCCATCCTTCCCCGTGTGGAAACTCTCGTCGGATAGCATCAGCCATGGTAATTTCGAGGTGTGTCACCATCGCGAACAAAGATGCACGAACCGGCAGTCGTTGAAGGTCCGACAGGCTGACCAGCCCGCTAATTTTAGGGCCCGAGAAAACGAGGCGGCACCCCTGAGAATCCGCGCTACGGATAAAGGTCAAAAGGCTCGCATCCGCACCGATAAGGTTATCCTCGGACAACGGGTCCATTTGACATCGGACTAATCCACTGGGGTTGGCGTCATGCATGAAAGGAGCAATGTTCAGCAGGCCGACGATACGTCCCTGTGTTGCACCGCCACATTCGACAACTGGAAAGTGGTCGAACCCATCCGGATTGCGCTCAACGACGCGCGCCAATTCTTCGTCCGGACCGCACGTCTTGAAAGCACTGCGCGCCGTGGCGATTAGCCGAATGGGCAGACCGTCCTGGACGGTCGAGAGGGTCGTAGCAGGATCGGCACTCGCCGTCGTCGCCCAGGTGCCGGCGTTGGTCGACAGAGGTGCGGCGGCCTGGCTCGTGTTCGTCATTGCAACGCTCTCCTGGACATCTCGATGTGCGAGAATTTGAACCACGTCCATCGTTCGCCTGCTACCGGGCTGTCGGTCCTGACGAACGGCTCGGGGCTATGATCGCTACTGTAGCCCCATTTCCTTGCCGGTCGTCGGGAGCAGCTTGAGGTGCGGCGCCGACAGGCTTATCCCTCCGTCATGATCTTCTCGCGCGCGGCGGACGCAATGAACGCCGAGCGCGTCAGCCCTCGGGCCCGCGCCGCTTCGTCAATCGCCTCCAGCAACGCGGCGTCCAGCGATAGGTTCGCGCGGACCGGCCGCCCGCTATCCAGCAGCAGCGGAATCATCACCGCCGTTTCGCCCGCCCGCACATCCAGCTCGCCGTCGCGGATGATCTGACGCAGCGGACGGGAGGCCGGCATCGCCGCGCCCTTGGCGTTGCGATGTTCCGCCCATTCGCGGGCGGCGGAGATGACGTCGGCGATCGCAGCCTCGGCGGTCTCGCCACCGCCATGGCAGCCGGGAAGATCGGGCACACGAACGCCCCAGGTGTCCGCGGAGCCGTCGAGAACGCCAATGTAATGCGGCACGGCTACCTCCTAAATCCAGCCCGCCAACTTGGCGATCGAGCGCGCCACGCCAGGGGATAGAAGTTTGTGGCGCGGGACGATGACCAGCACATCCGGCCTATTGGCATGCTCGAATTTGTCGTGCTTGCTGCCGCTGACATCGACCCACCCCTCCGCCTTCAGCCTGGCAACGACCTTGCGGGTGTTGGTCTCGATCGTCGCCATACCAACTCCTCAATGCGCAATATATTACGCAATACAACTCGGCCTGTCAAGGTTATTGGGTATTATGTTGCGTATTTTCACCGACAACGCCGCCGCTGCGCCATCCAATCCTTTACGCCGCGCACCCCGCCGCGCGACACTGCCACCCATGACGACCTCCCTCGCCACCCGCCTCGATCGTGCCCTCGCGACCCTCCCGCGCGCCTACCCCGGGCCCGGCGGCGCCGTCGCCGTCCTGCGCAACGGCGAGGCACTCGTCCGCCACACCTGGGGCTGGGCCAACGCCGAGCGGCGCATCGCCTTCACCCCGCGCACGCTGTTCCGCATGTGCTCCATCACCAAGCAGTTCACCTGCGCCGCCGTGCTGGATGCCTTCCCCGACCCCTCGGCGCTGGACGCCGACGTGCGCGCCCGCCTGCCGAACCTGCAACAACCCGCACCCGGCGCACTGCATCTGTGTCACAACCAGTCTGGCCTGCGCGACTACTGGGCGGTGGCGATGCTGCACGGCGCGCCGGCCGAATCGCCCTTCGGCGACACCGAGGCCGCGCGCATCATCACCGGCACGCGCACGCTGCACTTCGCGCCAGGCACGCGCTACTCCTACGTCAACCAGAATTTTCGTCTCCTGTCGGACATCCTGCAGCACCGCACCGGCCGAGGCTTCGCGGAGCTGCTGCGCACCCGCATCTTCGACCCCGCCGGCATGCCGAGCGCGCTGCTCGCCGCCGACACCTCCGCCATGCCCGACGGCACCCAGGGCTATGAGGGCACCCCAACCACCGGCTTCCGCGCGGCCGAGAACCGCATCTTGTGGACCGGCGATGCCGGGCTCGGCGCCAGCCTCGACGACATGATCGCCTGGGAGCGCCACATCGACGCCACGCGCGAGGACGCCGGCGCGCTCGGCAGCCGCCTCGCCGCGCCCGTCAGCTTCGCCGACGGCACGCAAGCCACCTACGGCTTCGGCCTGGGCCGCGGCATCGAGCTCGGCCGCCAGGTCACCGGCCACGGCGGCGCGTTGCGCGGCTGGCGCGCCCACCGCCTGTATGTCCCCGCGAAGCGCATCTCCGTCGTCGTCATGTTCAACCACCTGTCGGACGCGCACGAGGCAGCGGTGGACCTGCTCGCCGCAGTGCTGGACCACGACCGGCCGCCATCGCCCGCGCCGGCCCCGCCGCCGGACTGGCTCGGCGCCTATATCGAACCCGAAACCGGCCTCTCCGCGCGCATCGACATGGCCCCGCCCGGCCGGATCCGCCTACGCTACGGTCACATGGCCGACCGCCTCGACCTGCACGCAGACGGCACCGCATGCAGCGCCAGCGGCAACGTCCAGCTACGCCCGGCCAGGGACGGCCTGTGGATGGACCGCCCGCATGAAAACCAAACCTCGCGCCTGCGCCCCTGCCCAGGCACATCCGCCCAAGACGTTACCGGTTGCTACCGCTGCGAGGAGCTCAACGCCGAGCTCACCGTCACCGACACCGGCGGCGTGCTCTATGGCGGCTTCTCCGGCTTCCTCGGCCAGAGCCGCATGGAGCTGCTCGACCCGATCGGCCCCGACCTCTGGGCGCTGCCCTGCCCGCGCGCACTGGACCACACACCCCCAGGCGACTGGACGCTGTCCTTCCAGCGCGCCGGCGCCGGCCCCCCCACCCACGTCGAGATCGGCTGCTGGCTCGCCCGCCGCCTGCCGTACGGCCGCGTCGGCTAGCCCAGGCAGCCGATCAGCCACCGGGCGCGGTCAGCTTGAGATAGATCAGCCCGGTCATCAGCGCGTCGTTCAGCGCGTCGTGCGCCGGCAGCGCCGGCAGGTCGAGGTCGGCCAGAATGCGCGTAAAACTGAGATCGACGGTGCCGGTATAGAGCGCCTCGCGGGTGGAACGGTCGCGCATCACGCGGTCGTAATACAGCGCCGAGACCTCGATCGCGCGGTTGGGCAGGCTGACGCCGAGCCAGGGCCGGATCACCCGGTTGATCATGGCGATGTCGAATTCGAGGTAGTAGCCGACCAGCGGCCGCGTGCCGATGAACCGCAGGAAGCGGCCCACGGCCTCGCGCGCCGGCAGCCCGTCCGCGACATCCATCGGGCGCAGTCCGTGCACCGCGACCGCGGCGTGCTCGATCGCGGCGGAGGGGCGCACCAGCAGCTCCAGGCGCTGGCTCAACAGCAGGCGGTTGCCGCGGATGCGGATGGCGGCAAGGCTGATGATGTCGCTGTGCCTGCGGCTGAGGCCGGTGGTTTCGGTATCGAACACGACCGCCTCGGCGGAATATTCCGGCTCGAACAGGAAGGCGTAGGCGGGGTCGCGCAGGCGGGCCCGCGATCGGGCGCGGTAGTAGATCGAGCGATGCAGGAACTCGCGCACGTGCCGGTCTCGGTCAGAAGGCGTCGAGGCGGAAATGATAGCTGATCCGCTCCTTGAAGCGCTTGGCGATCAGCAGGCTGTCGCGCAGCCCGTCATGCTGCAGCCGTGAGAGGTCCTGGGCGCGGACGAAATTATCGCCCGCCGCGCCGGTGCCGCCGCGGTCCTTGGCCAGGCGCGCCCTGAGCCTGAGCCCCATCAGGTACTGCAGGGCCTCCGCCAGATCCTCGGCGAAATCGCGCTCCAGCGCCCCGGCGGCGGCGAGCGCCTCGATGCGGGCGAAGCTGTTGACCGCCTCGATGCGGCGTTCGAGGGCGAGTGCCCGCACGCCGTGCACGATCGGGAACAGGCCCCCCTTCTTCACGTCGATCTCGCCTGCGTGCTCGCCGTGGCCGAGCAGGATCTGGTGAAAGAACCCGATCGGGGTGTCGAACTGCAGGATCGGCCGGGCGAAATGCGACAGGAAGCCGCCGGCATTGCCGATGCTCTCGAACAGGTGGCGGCGCAGGCGCTCGAGCACCGCCGGGTCGCCCGCCACGGCGGCGGCGTCGGTCAGGGCCGCCAGATTGAGCAAGCTCTCGCCGCTCGGGCGCGCCAGCCAGGCATCGATGTCGGCGCGGAACGCAGCCTCCCGCTGCGCCCATTGCGGGTTGGACACCATCATGTTGCCGGGGCAGCGCGGGTAGCCGTAGCCGATCAGCGTCTCGGTGAAGCTTGTGCAGACCTTGCGCAGTGCCGCGTCGTCGATCGCGGCCCCGTCGGCGACGATCAGCGCATTGTCCTGGTCGGTGCGGGCAAGCTGCTCGCCGCGCCCCTCCGAACCCATGACGACGAGGCAGGCGTTCGCCACCAGATCGGGCGGCGCCAGGAACGCGAACAGCCGCCGCAGAATGCTGCGGTTGAGGTCGCTGACCATCTCGGCGATCGCCTGGATCTTCATGCCGGTCTCGTGCAGCGCTTCCAGCAGCGGCCCGATCGCAGCAGCCGCCCGGCCGAGATCGTCGATGCTGGCGGCGCGCTCGATCTCCGCCATGACCAGATAGGAGCGGCTCGACATGTGGCCCACCAGGTCGATGAGCTCGAGCACGCCGATGACGGTGCCATCCCGCAGCACCGGCATGTGGCGCATGCCGTGCCGCGTCATCAGCAGCAGGGCGCGGAAAAGGAACGCGTCGTGGTCGATGGTCACCGCCGGGAACGAGGCCACCTGCTCGATCGGCGCGTCGAACGGCAGCGCGCGGACGAGGGCGGCCCTGGCGAGATCCGCGTCGGTCACGATGCCCAGCGCGTCGTCGGCGCGGCGGACCAGCAGGCTGCTGGCCTGCTCCGCGTGCATCCGCAGCGCCGCCGCCTGCATCGGCGTGGCGGCGGGGACGACGACCGGCGGATGCAGGAAGGCCTCCCCGACCTTCGCCATCATCAACGGCGCCATCCCGCGCGTCGCCTCGCGCGCCGCCCGGGCGGCAAGACGCTCGCCGAGCCGCTGCGCGAAATAGGCTTCGAAGGCCGGGTTGGCGCGGCAGAGATCCAGCAGCAGGCGGCGCGGCAGCAACTGCGCGATGGTCTCCTGGCGAACCTCCGCGGTCGTCGGCGCGGGCGCGGCGAGCGCGCCGGCGCCGACCAGGTCACCCGCGCCATGGACGGTGATCACGTCGCCGCCGGCCCGCTCGCTGACCAGCCCCTTCACGATCAGGTAGAGATGCGCCGGCGCCTCGCCCGCCCGGATCAGCACCTCGCCCGGCTGCAGGAAGGCGACGTCGGCCGCCGCCGCGAGCTTGCGCCGCTCCTCCGCGGTCAGGTGCTCGAGGGGCGGGATCGAGAAATCGAGTGTGACCGGCATGGAATGTTACTCCGCCTCCCCTTGCGGGCTTGGGCCGCGAAGCGGACCAAGGTCAGGGGGAGGGGCAGCAGACAAGTCTTGCTCTGCCCCTTTTTCCCTACCACAGGGAGCGGGGGCATGTAATCGCCGCCAGTATCTCTGCACGGAGGCTTTGACTGGTTGCGGCAGCGATGCTCTGGCCTCACGGTTCCCGCCCTCGTCCGGTCGCAGAGTAAGTTTCCTTGGAGCAGCCGCCTCGGGTGGGAACCGAACATCCGGGCCAGGTCAGGCGTAGGTCCGCTCTGCGCCCTTCCCGGTCATTCGTGCGAAGACAACCAAT
Organism: Acetobacteraceae bacterium; assembly: GCA_003151425.1. Lineage (GTDB taxonomy): Bacteria > Pseudomonadota > Alphaproteobacteria > Acetobacterales > Acetobacteraceae > Palsa-883. Next base: position 49,818 of record PLXO01000218.1, on the reverse strand, counting down.
GTCCGGTTCTTGACTCCTAGCGGACATTCGGAAGGTCGGCCCTATGCATCGCCCTCATCTTGGCAGGTTCGCGCCTGACCCTCCCGAACCGCATCGGTTCTAGTCCCAGTCTTCGAATCTTGGATTCTCGGTGAAGCGAGTAATGGCGTCGCGGACGGCGTCCATATGATGGCCTGGCAGTCTGTCGGCATCCTTCCAAATGCCCTTGATGTATGATGCCCCTCCTCGGCTGCGGCTCACGCGTCGAAGGATTTTTTGATCGATGTCAGCATCGAGCGCTGCCAACATCAGATTTGCCGGCGGCCAGCTGGAATCGAGGAAAGAATCAACGAGCTCTCGCCGAGCCGTCTTGGCGCGATCCCAATCGGTGAAGAACGTCAGCGGCAACATCAACAGCGCCGGCAGAAATTCGAAATCCCTGTCGCCTTTGGAAGCCAACAATTGCCGGTAAACTGTTGGAAAGGTGACGCCAATCAGTGCGCTCAAGGGCGATCGCGTGTGTTTCAACGCGTAGGATAAGGCTTCGATAGAAGCGTTCAGATGCGATTGATTGGAAATTGATCGAGAATACTTGATCAAATCTGCCCATCTGACGAAGGTGGCTTCGTCGAACGCGTGGGTTCCGCGCGAAATCAGGCGCGTTGTCAGAAGATCGACACGTGAGGCAGCCTTTCGGCGGACGTGCTCATGCGACGCCGATAGTGCGGCGACATTGGCCTTGATGCGCTCTTGGTTCGCGTGCGGCTGCGTCAGGAGCAAGACAAAATCGCTCGCATCGACCTGTCCCGACAGCTCTTCAAGGATACTTTCGAGATTGATGGGATCATCGCTCGGCAACTCCCCGAGCGCGCGTTTGAGGATGTCGACCTCGAGGCGACTTTTTTCGGCCGGATCCAGGAAGGTGTGGATCTGAAGGCCGATTTCCACGAAGGGCCGAGGTGCAATAAGGCCGGATCGCAGAAGGCGAACAATTCGGCGGGCATTGTTGTGCGGCTCATCAAGCAACCAGTCGAGCGTGGCGGCGTTCGCCGAGGCGTCTCGCATAAGAGTCTGGATCGCGCCGTCGTCAGCCCTGTCCAAAACGCCGGCCAGTATGCCTCGCCCTCGGGATGGTGGAACAGTCGACGTCAGCCAGACAGCATCCGCCGGGTCGAGTCTGAGGGCGTGACCCAGTAGGCGATCGGCGCCCTCGCTCGGCGGAGCGTCGAGCACCGCCTCGCGCAATTTTAGCGCGCCAGCAGCGCTTCGCGCCGCAGCAACGATCGGCCGATCAAACGCCTCGACATCGAAGTTTGTCGCCCTCGCCACCGTACGAACGATTGCGGACAGCTCGGCCGGTGTGACGTCATTCAACAATGGATCGAGTAGCGGCGCGTGGGCGGGCGAGTTCAGAACCGGCAGGAGATTGCGTCGCGCGCGTTTCACGAGGTCAAGGTCGGGCGCTTCGAGGGCGTCGACCGCAACCCGAGTCCACTCTGTCGGGCATTCACGGATCCCGTCGGCGAGTGATGTCGAGAACCGCTTGCTGTAGGCAATGAGCCGCAGCAGGTCTCGCTTGCCAATCGCCGCGAACTGCGAGGACGGGCTGTCGCAAAGCGAATGCCGGGACAGGCCGTCCCCGATCCCGGCCGCAAGGACGGCGGGGACGTCGCGGCCTTGGCCCTCAAGGTCACGAAGCGCCGAAACGGCACTCGCCGGATCGTCAGACGCCAGGCGCTCGCTGGCCATGCGCAGTTCGCGGATCGTTTTGCGGCTCGGCAAACGGTCGGAAAACTTACCTAGGAGGTTCACGTAGAAGCGCCATGTCGCTTCTGAGGGCTGACTGCGGCGCGCCAAATCGACAGCGTTGGCCACGAGGGGCTCAAGGTGTTCTCGAGCGGTCGTCGGGCGCACGCTGTGGGAGTACCACCTTCCCCGTCGAGTGGGCAGTTGTAGGCTTCGGCGAACGGGATGTAGGCCGTGAAGCGCGCGTACATTGATTTGCGGTCGGTCGAATTCGCAAGGTACTGATCGAGCAGAGGCTCACCCTTATTGCCGATCTCTCGGAGCATGAGCTCCAAGCCGCTTCCAATTTTTCGTCGATCGATGTCGTGGTTTCCCGGCACCAGGTGTATAGCCGTCTTGGGGCAACCGATGGCGAGTGCGAGCTTATCCAACCAGGCACCTGCTTCCTTATATTGTTCAAATTTGCCAGCATAGGCGACATCGCCAGTGACCAGCATACCATCTGCTGGGTATTTCCCAAGTTTGTTCAGCTCGCGTTGCGCATCTACGATCAAACGTTCTTTGACGTCGTTGTTAACGACCACCTCACCCGACCGTTTTTCCTGGCCGAAGTGGATGTCGGAGATGTGCACAAAAGTAGGCATTCGTTGATCCGATCCGATTCTCTGCCGACAACCTATCTACATTCCAACCCGCGCCCACTCGGTCGACGGCTTCCGTCTTGTTCTTTGGCCTTTTCCACGCCCTTGCGAGCGCAGGATGCATGCGCTGTCGAGCGCTCGCGTGCCGTGTCAGCCATTGTCTCCAACGCGCCAAATATCGACGTTCGTTGACTTGCGGCTTGGCACGGCGCGCCCTAGCCATCTGCCCGGCAAGCTTTCGTCGCTAAAGTCCGCCGAGGATCAAAACCTGACATAGATGGGAACCGGCGTCGATGTCCGCTTCCAGGGTGCGAGCGAATATCCGATATTGGCGCGAGTCGGACGGCATGATGGGAGTTGTCGAACGTCAGCAATCGGCCAACACCGGCCACCATCCCGACAAGTCGGAGGGCCCGCTGAAGGTCGGAACGGGCTTCCCGCGAACAACCCCCCCAACGCAGGGGCAATCCGCGGTAGCCCGTCATCCAACCCGTGAACTGCTCCCGTGCAGGGATCAGTGCACCGCAGCCCCCTCCGCGCCGAGCCCGGTCTGCGAGCGAATATACTCGTCCTCAAACGCCAGCCGCTCGTTCTTTGCCGCCACGGAATTGTCGGCCAGCGACACGAGCCAGCAGACGATGACCGCGGCCGGCAGGGTGATGATGGTCGGGAAGTCGATCGGGAACACCGCCGCTCCCATGCCGAGCACCTTGCCCCAGACCGTCGGCCCCAGCGTCACCAGGAGCAACGAGCCGAGCAGGCCGACGTAGCCGCCGGCGAGCGCCCCGCGCGTCGTCAGCCCGCGCCAGAACATCGCCATCACCAGGATCGGGAAGTTGCTGGAGGCGGCGATCGAGAAGGTGAGCGCGACGATATAGGCGACGTTCTGCCGCTCGAAGGCGATGCCGAGCAGGATCGCGATGATGCCCAGGGCAACGACGGCCGCCTTCGAAACCCGCACCTCGGTCTGCTCGGTCGACCGGCCATGCGCGAAGACATTGGCGTAAAGGTCGTGCGAGATCGCCGAGGCGCCGGCCAGCGTCAGGCCGGAGACCACCGCCAGGATGGTGGCGAAGGCGACCGCGGCGATGAAGCCGAAGAAGAGGTCGCCGCCCAGCGCCTGCGCGAGATAGACCGCCGGCATGTTGCCGCCGCCCTTCAACGCGATGCCCTTGGCCGCGTCCACCAGATAGGTCGGATCGCTGGCCACGAACACGATCGCGCCGAAGCCGATGATGAAGGTCAGGATGTAGAAGTAGCCGATGAAGCAGGTGCCATAGAGCACCGACTTGCGGGCCGCCTTGGCGTCGGTCACGGTGAAGAAGCGCATCAGGATGTGCGGCAGCCCCGCGGTGCCGAACATCAGGGTGAGACCGAGCGAGATCGATTCGATCGGGTTGGGCTTGGCGCCGATCGGCGCCATCGACTTCATGATGGCGTCGTGGCTCGGGTGGATACGGACCGCCTCGGCGAACAGGGCACCGGGGCTGAAGCTGAAATGCGCCAGCACCAGCAGCGCCATCAGGGTCGCGCCGCCCAGCAGCAGCGCCGCCTTGATGATCTGCACCCAGGTCGTCGCCTTCATCCCGCCGAACGTGACGTAGATGATGATCAGCACGCCGACGATGATGATCGACTGCCAGTATTCGATCTGCGGCAGCAGGGTGTGCAGCAACTGGCCGGCGCCGACCATCTGGCCGATCAGGTAGAAGATCACCACCACCAGGGTGCTGAGCGCGGCCATCACGCGGATCGGCCCGCGCTTGAGCCGATAGGCGGCGACGTCGGCGAAGGTGTACTTGCCGAGGTTGCGCAGCCGTTCCGCAATCAGGAACAGCACGATCGGCCAGCCGACCAGCCAGCCGACCGAGTAATTGAGGCCGTAGAAGCCGTTGAAATACACCAGCGCGGCAATGCCGAGGAAGGAGGCAGCCGACATATAGTCGCCGGCGATCGCGAGGCCGTTCTGCAGCGCGGTGATGCCGCGTCCGGCGGCGTAGAAGTCGGTGGCGGTCTTGGTGCGCTTGGCCGCCCAGTAGGTGATGTAGAGGGTGAGCGCGATGAACACCAGGAACATCACGATGGCGTGCCAGTTGACCGGCGCCGCGGCGGGCGCTCCCTGGGCGAGTGCGGCGGTCGGCAGCAGCGCGAGCGTCGCGCCCGCGACGCCTGGGAAGCGGAACAGCGAGCGCATCACCGTGTCTCCTCGAGCAGTTCGCGCGTCAGATCGTCGAAGGTGGTGTTGGCCTTCCACACATAGATGGCGGTCAGCACGATGGCGATGAGGATGACGCCGACCCCGAGCACGATGCCGATTGTCGTGACGCCGCCCGCGACCAGCGGGGTCGAGAGGAAGTCGCCGCCGAAGGCGACCAGCAGGATGAAGCCAAGGTAGACGATGAGCACGATCGCCGACAACGTCCAGGCGAGGCGGCTTCTCGATTGGCAGAGCTGTTCGAAGCGCGGATCCCGGCGGATCCGTTCAAGTCTCGCGTCGCTCATGGCGTAGCCTCCCCCGAGTTCTGTGTGCTATCGGTCGAAATCCGCCAGCCCGCGGCCCGAGTTGGATCACCGATCCGGGAGGCCGATGAGTCGGTGCTGCCGAGTCGTGGGGATACTGGCCGAATAATGCAATTGATTCAACGACCCAATCGCGGCCGGCCGGCGTGCCCGGGCGACGCGCGACGGACCCCCAAGGGCAGGTTCCGGCAGGCGGGGTTCCCTCGGGGCCGGTCCGATCAGGGCCGGTTCGGTCAGCGCGCGTCTGGTCAGGGCAGGTTGTTGAGCACCGCGTCGCAGTTGCTGCGCCCGGACAGCAGGCAGTCCTCGATCATCGCCTTATTGTGCAGCACGTGCACCAGGAACAGGCCTGCCACGAGCAGAAGCAGCGTGATCGCGACACCGGCCAGACTCGCCGTCTGGCGATCGGCAGCCGCCTGATCTTCGATGTCGTCCAGGACATGATCGTTCTGGTGCATTTCCACCCCCCAACGCGCGGCACAGCCTGCACGTCTGGTCTGCCGACTCTGGGCGCCGCGACCGCAGGTTGCAAGGCATCGCGCACGATCATGCACGGCCCCTCCGACTGGCTCTCCCCTGGCCCCTCTGGCCGCCCCTCCGGGTAGTGGGTCAGCTTGGTCGGCACCGCGCTTTTCCGCGTCATGGCCGGGCTTGTCCCGGCCATCCCCGCCAGCCCCGTGCCGCGACGGATGGCCGGGACTGATCCCCGGGTCAAGCGCGGGGACGGCCATGGCGGGGGGAGGACGAGTGCCGACCAAACTGACGCACCACCTCCGACCTCGTTGCGTGGCAATGAGAACAAAGCGATAACCAATCCCATGTCCGCCGCGGCGATTCGCCACCTGTCACGCGACCGCGCCTTCGCCGGGCTGATCCGCCGCGTCGGCCCGCCGTTGCTCGCCGCGGAGATCGATCGCCGGTGCAGCCCCTATGAGGCGCTCATGCGGGCGATCGCCCACCAGCAACTGCACGCCCGCGCGGCGCGCGCGATCCTGGCACGCTTCATCGCGCTGCATCCCGGCTGCACCGGGTTCCCTGATCCGGGGATGGTGCTGGCCCATCCCGAGACCGCACTGCGCGGCTGCGGGTTCTCCGCCGGCAAGGTCGCCTCGCTGCTCGACATCTGCGCGCATGCGCTGAACGGCACGATCCCCACCCGCCGCGGCGCGGTCCGGTTGAGCGACGAGGCGCTGATCGAGCGTCTGACCGCCATCCGTGGCGTCGGCCGCTGGACCGTGGAGATGCTGCTGATCTTCTCCCTCGGCCGGCCCGACGTGCTGCCGGTCGACGATTTCGGCGTGCGCGAGGGTTTTCGCGCGCTGCACGGGTTGGAAGCGCAGCCCAAGCCGCGCGCGCTGGCGGAGCTCGGCGCGGCGTGGGTGCCGTACCGTTCTCTCGCCGCCTGGTATCTGTGGCGTGCCGCCGATGCGGCGAAGCTTGCTGCACGGGCAGCCGGAGGTGCGGAATAGGCGCGGGACCATACCCAAGCGTGCAGTCAGGCTGACCCTGCGCCAGCGGTCTCGGTGAGTGGCCCTTACGGCCGCCCTGGCCGGTATGCGGATTGCGCACTAGGGTGCGGTTGAGGGGCAGCGCATAATCGGCTTAGGGTTCCCTGTTGACGACGACGGGGGGAAAGCCGCAGAAGACGCCGCCGTCGAAGCCGCCCCTGCCAGAAGCGGGCGTGCGGGGAGGGAATCCGCCTTGAAGCCGACCGATATCCGCGACCCGGAGTACTTCCACAAGGTTGTGGATTGCCAGTATGCCTGTCCCGCACACACCCCGGTGCCGGAATACATCCGCCTGATCGCCGCCGGCCGGTATGCCGACGCCTACATGATCAACTGGCGCTCCAACGTATTCCCCGGGATTCTCGGGCGCACCTGTGACCGGCCGTGCGAGCCGGCATGCCGGCGTGGTCGCGTCGAGAAGGAGCCGGTGGCGATCTGCCGGCTGAAACGCGTCGCCGCCGACCACAAGGGCGACATCAGCGCGCGTCTGCCGAAGCCTGCTGCGGCGCACAATGGCAAGCGCATCGCGCTCGTGGGCGCCGGCCCGGCGTCGTTGACCGTGGCGCGCGACCTTGCCCCGCTCGGCTACCACTGCGTGGTGTACGACTCCGATCCGCGCGCCGGCGGCATGATCCGCAGCCAGATCCCCCATTTCCGCCTGCCGGAGGAGGTGATCGACGAGGAGGTCCGCTACATCACCGACCTCGGCCTGGAGATGCGGCTGGGCCAGCGAATCGACAGCATGAAGGCGCTGCTGGCCGAGGATTACGATGCGGTCTTCGTCGGCTCCGGCGCGCCACGCGGGCGTGACCTGGACATCCCCGGGCGGCAGGAAGCCGCGGCGAACATCCATATCGGCATCGACTGGCTGTCCTCGGTCTCGTTCGGCCACATCACCAAAATCGGCCGGCGCGTGATCGTGCTGGGCGGCGGCAACACGGCGATGGATTGCTGCCGCTCGTCCCGCCGGCTCGGCGGCGAGGACGTGAAGGTGATCGTTCGTTCCGGCTTCGAGGAGATGAAGGCGTCTCCCTGGGAAAAGGAGGACGCGATGCACGAGGACATCCCGATCCTGAATTTCCTGGTGCCCAAGGCGTTCGTCCATCAGGGCGGCAAGCTGATCGGTATGAACTTCGAAAGGGTAAAAGCCGAGTACGACGAGAAGAAGCGGCGCAAGCTGGTCCCCACCGGCGAGCCCGAGCAGTTCTTCGAATGCGACGACGTGCTGGTGGCGGTCGGCCAGGAGAACTCGTTCCCCTGGATCGAGCGCGATGCCGGCATCGAATTCGACAAGTGGGGCATGCCGGTGGTCGACGAGACCACGTTTGGTTGCAGCCACCCTCGCGTGTTCTTCGGCGGCGACGCCGCGTTCGGCCCGAAGAACATCATCTGGGCGGTGGCGCACGGCCAGCAGGCCGCGGTGTCGATCCATCTGCTGTGTCAGGGCGACGACGTGACCAAGCGCCCGCCGCCGCACGTGACGCTGGCGTCGCAGAAGATGGGCATCCACGAGTGGAGCTACGACAACGACATCTCGCTCGACCTGCGCTTCAAGGTGCCGCTGCGCGACAAGGCGATCGCGCTGCGCGACATCACCGCCGAGGTCGAGCTCGGCTTCGACGATCAGCAGGCCTTCGCCGAGGCGCAGCGCTGCCTGAACTGCGACGTGCAGACGGTGTTCACCGACAAGCTGTGCATCGAATGTGACGCCTGCGTCGACATCTGTCCGGTGGACTGCATCAGCTTCACGGCCAACGCCGATGAGGACACGCTACGCCACAGCCTGATGGCGCCGGCGCTGAACGTCACGCAGGATCTGTATGTCTCGGGCAATCTGAAGACCGGCCGGGTGATGGTGAAGGACGAGGACGTCTGCCTTCATTGCGGCTTGTGTGCCGAACGCTGTCCAACCGGCGCGTGGGACATGCAGCGCTTCCTTCTCGATATCGCGCTCGCGGAGAATACATGTTGCAGTCTACAACCGGCGTAAGCACCGACGGCGCGGCTCACCTCGACCGCGTCAACGACTTCGTCGTCAAATTCGCCAACGTCAACGGATCCGGCTCCGCCAGCGCCAACGCGCTGTTCGCCAAGGCGGTGCTGCGCATGGGCATCCCGGCGACGCCGCGCAACATCTTCCCATCCAACATCCAGGGCCTGCCGACCTGGTACGAGGTGCGGATCAGCGAGGCGGGGCATCTCGGCGCGCGCGGCGGCGGCGTCGACCTGATGGTGGCGATGAATCCGCAGACCTGGGACCGCGATGTCGCCGAGGTCGTGCCTGGCGGCTACCTGTTCTACGACTCGACCAAGCCGATGCTGGCGTCGAAGTTCCGGCGCGACATCAACGTGATCGGCGTGAAGCTGACCGAATTAACCAATCGGGAATATACCGATCAGCGGCAGCGCCAGTTGTTCAAGAACATCATCTACCTCGGTGTGCTGTCGGCGCTGCTGGACATGGAGGTGGCGGCGATCGAGACGCTGTTGCGCGACCAGTTCCACGGCCGCGACAAGCTGATCACGGCCAACCTGCACGCGCTGCACCTGGGGCACGATTACGCGCGGGCTAATCTGACGTGCCCGATCGGGCTGCGCCTGCGCCGCAGCACGGCGGTCGGCGACCGCATCTTCATCGACGGTAACAGCGCGGCGGCGCTGGGCGCGGTGTATGGCGGGGCGACGGTCTGCGCCTGGTATCCGATCACGCCGTCGTCCTCGCTCGCCGAGGCATTCACCCGCTACTGCAACCGCTACCGGGTCGATCCGGAGACGAAGCGGCATCGTTTCGCCATCGTGCAGGCGGAGGACGAGCTGGCCTCGATCGGCATGGTGATCGGCGCGGCCTGGAACGGCGCGCGAGCGTTCACCGCGACCTCGGGCCCCGGCATCTCGTTGATGCAGGAATTTTTGGGGCTGGCGTATTTCGCCGAGATCCCCGCGGTGATCTTCGACGTGCAGCGGTCCGGCCCGTCCACCGGCATGCCGACGCGCACGCAACAAACCGACCTGCTGATCTGCGCCTACGCCAGCCACGGCGACACCAAGCACGTGCTGCTGTTCCCGGAAGACCCGAACGAGTGCTTCGAGTTCGGTGCGCTGGCGTTCGATCTCGCCGACCGGTTGCAGACGCCGATCTTCGTCATGCTGGACCTTGAGATCGGCATGAACGAGCGGCTGACCCAGCCGTTCGCCTGGGACGACAGCCGCAAGCTCGACCGCGGCAAGGTCATGACGGCGGAGGAACTGTCGGCGGGCAAGGATTTCGGCCGCTACCTGGATGTGGACGGCGACGGCATCCCGTATCGCACCTATCCCGGCACCCATCCGACGCGCGGCGCCTTTTTCACCCGCGGCACCTCCAAGGATCGCTACGCGCGCTACACCGAGGAAGGCGCGGCCTACGCCGAGAACATGCAGCGCCTGCTGAAGAAGTTCGACACGGCGAAGAACCTGGTGCCGCGGCCGGTGGTGCGCGACGCGAAGCAGCCGACCGAGCTCGGCGTGATCTATTACGGCTCGACCAGCCCGGCGATGGACGAGGCGGAAGAGCTCCTGGGCGAGCGCGGCATTCATCTCGACCTGATGCGGGTGCGCGGCTTTCCGTTCCGCAACGAGGTCAAGGCGTTCATCGCGGCGCATGAGCAGGTCTTCGTGGTCGAGCAGAATCGCGATGCCCAGTTGCGCATGCTGCTGGTGAACGAGCTGGAGATCGATCCGGCGAAGCTGGTGCGTGTGCTGCACTACGATGGCACGCCGATCACCGCCCGGTTCATCGTCGATGCCATCGCCGATCGCGTGAGTGACCTGAACATCGTTCCGTTTCGCAAGGCCGTACCATGACCTTCCTCACCAAGCCGAAACTGCACCACCCCGGCCTGCCGACCAACGCGCTGGGCTACACGCGGCGCGACTACGAGGGCGCGCTGTCCACGCTGTGCGCCGGCTGCGGTCACGACTCGATCAGTGCGGCCATCGTGCGCGCGTGTTTCGAACTCGATATGCCGCCGCACCGGATCGCCAAGCTGTCCGGCATCGGCTGCTCGTCGAAGACGCCGACGTACTTCCTGGGGGCATCGCACGGGTTCAACTCGGTGCACGGGCGGATGCCTTCGGTGCTGACCGGGGCGAATCTGGCGAACCGCGATTTGATTTATCTGGGCGTGTCGGGCGATGGCGATTCCGCCTCGATCGGGCTTGGGCAGTTCGCCCATGTCATGCGGCGCGGCGTGAACATGGTCTATATCGTCGAGAACAACGGCGTGTACGGCCTGACCAAGGGGCAGTTCTCCGCCACGTCGGACAAGGGCGCCAAGTCGAAGCGCGGCCTGACCAACAGCGAGGAGGCGATCGACATGATCGCCATGGCGCTGCAGCTTGGCGCTACTTTCGTCGCCCGCAGTTTTTCGGGCGACAAGGCGCAGCTCGTGCCGCTGATCAAGGCGGCGCTGATGCATGAAGGCGCGGCGTTCATCGACTGCATCTCGCCGTGCGTGGCATTCAACAACCACGAGGGCTCGACCAAGAGTTTTGATTATGTGCGCGAGCACAACGAGGCGGTGAATTTCCTGGATGTGATCACCGCGCGCGAGCCGATTGTGGTGGATTACGCACCGGGGACGGTGGAGCTGGTGCGCCAGCATGACGGCAGCACGCTGAAGCTGCGCAAGCTGGCGGACGACTACGACGTGCAGGACCGGGTGGCGGCGATGGGCTGGCTGCAACAACGCCGTGCGATGGGCGAGATCGTTACGGGGCTGCTGTATGTCGATCCGGAGCCGAATGATCTGCATCACCACATGAATACGGTGGCGATCCCGTTCAATGCGCTGGGCGAGACGGAGCTGGTTCCCGGGGCGGCGGTGTTGGACAAGCTGAACGCCAGTTTGCGGTAGGAGTTGGGGTTCGGTTTCGTCGTTGAGCTGGCCTCGCGCGTGCGGGGAGTTGTGTCGGCGCGAGAAGATCCGCGCTGTCCGGTGCTCGATTGGCAGGGCGCTCGCGTTTGCGGACGCGCCAATGTCGCATAGCTACGCTTTGTGGAAAGTCGGCGGGGTGATTGCGAAACCTCCTTGCGGAGATGGAACTTAATGCAGACCAGATTATCGATTGTAAGAGCATTCGCGTGATGGCTTACGTGCGGGAACCTAGAGCATTTTCACCCTGACCGGAAACGTACCCTGTCATTGCGAGGAGCGCAGCGACGAAGCAATCCCCCACGGCAGGGGATTGCTTCGTCGCTGCGCTCCTCGCAANNGACAGGTGGGATCGGCGATTCCAGTCAGCGCGAACGTGCTCTAGCAGGCTCATCCCAGGAAGCTTGCCCTTAACTGCAACGACCTAGGGAACGGCCCGGCCACGGTAACTATTCACCTGCGGTCCATCGCGCCCTGCAGCGGCGGCAGATAGTGCGATGAAGTCGTCGACCCACGATGGCCTGCATGTCCGTTCCACCACTACGGACATTCAGACCGACTCGGTTCCCCCACTCTCCGCCGACCGCACCATCGCCTCCAGCACCCGCATCGCCCGCGCGCCGTCGGCGATATCCGGCGCGTCCGACGCCTCGCCGCGCACCCGCGCCAGGAACGCCGCCAGCAGCGCGTGATAGCCCTTGTGGTCCTCGTTGGCCGCCGCCGTCAGGTTCGGCTCCCAAGTCAGCGCGTCCTGTGCCGGATCGAGCGTCGCCGCCGGATCGCCCGCCTTGAACCCAGGCGCGCGGTAGTGCCGCACCTCGTGCACGTTGCGGATTTCCACGCGTTGGTGATCGCCCATCACCTGCCACCACTCCATCGGCGTGCCGCGCGACTGGTGGGTGCCCAGCACCACCGTCGCCAGCGCGCCGGAGGCGAAGCCGAACGCCACGTGCAACGACAGCTTGCCGGGCACCGGCTCGAACCGGCGCGCCTGCACCGAAACGACCGGCTCGCCCAGCAGCCAGGGCACCAGATCCATCGCGTGCACGCAATGATGCAGGTAGAAGCCCGAGTAGTCCGGATCGCCAGCGAAATAGCTCGGTGCCGTCATGTATTCGCCCAGCAGCGACACGCAGGGTCCGAACGCGGCCGAGCGCAGGATGTTGCCGGCGATGCGGTTGGCCGTCGAATAGCGCTTCATGAAGCCGACGACGCAGGGCCGGCCGGCGCGGTGTGCGGCCTCGGCCAGTTGCGCGGCGTCCGCCGCGGTTGGGGCGGGCGGCTTCTCGATGAACATGGGCAAGCCGCGCGCCAGGGCGTCGGTTGCCAGCGCGGCGTGCTGCGCCGGACCGACCGCCATGCCGATCGCGTCCAGCCCGGGGTGCGCCAGCAGCGCCGCGGGGTCGGTGTAGCGCGCGCCGACCCCGTAACGGTCGGCGATCCGCCCCAGCCGCCCGGCATCGAGGTCGCACAGCGCCTCCAGCCGTGCGTCGAGCCGCACGAGCTGGGGCAGCAGCATCTCCCCGGCGTGCGTGCCGCAGCCGATCCAGCCGATGCGGATCATCGGGGGCGGATCATCGGGGCGGAGCATCGGGGGCGTATCATAGCGGACGTCGCATCCCGGGTGCTGCTCATGCGTGCCGTGCCGCGTGCAGCGCGCCGCGCAGCAGGGCGGCGCTGTGGGCAAGGTCGGCGTCCTCGTCATGGTCCGGCGGACGCCACTGCGCCAACGGCACCGACAGGCGATGATCGGTGCGGCGGAACGGCTCCAGCGTGATTGCGCCGACGTAACCGATCTCGGCCAATGCGCGGCAGATCGCCGGCCAATCGAGATGCCCGGTGCCAAGGAACCCGCGATGGTTTTCGTTCGCCTGGAAGTGGATCAGGTGCGGCGCGGTGAGGCGGATCGCGGCCGGCAGGTCGTCTTCCTCCATGTTCATGTGGAAGCTGTCCAACATGATGCCGACGGCGGAATGATCCACTGCGGCGCACAGTTCAACCGCCTGGCGCGCGGTGTTGCAGAAATCGGTCTCGAACCGATTGAGCGGCTCGACTGCGAACCGGACCCCGCTGCCGGCGGCGTGCTCGCCGGCGGTGCGCAGCCCGTCGACCACGCGCCCGATGCGATCGAGGCGGCGGGGTTCGTCGATCGGCGCCGGCGCGCGGCCGGCGAAGACCAGCGGCGTGCCATACAGCGGCCCGCCGACGATCGCCGCACCGCATGCGGTCGCGACCTCGACGCAGCTTCGCAGATAGTCGACCCCTGCCGCGCGCGCATGGGCGTCGTCGGACGCCAGATCGCGCTGCACGTTCACCCGCGCCGCCAGCAGCAGGAACAAGCCGGCGTCGCGCGCCGCACGGCCCGCCGCGGTGGGGTCAAGCTCCCCCGGCTCCGGCACCAGCAGCTCGCAGAAATCCATCCCCGCCGCCCGCATCCGCGCGAACAGCGGGAAGTGTTCCGCGGTGAACGGCCGGGCATAGCTCATCGAGATCACACCGATCGGCGGCGGCCACATCGCAGAGCCTCCTGCGGCAAAACACCCAAGACGAAACCAAACGAATTCATAGCGGCACCAATGCCACAAATCCTGGGCGGGGGCGCGGGTCAAGGGCCGCAGCCCGCGCTTGCGGGTCGCCGCAGGCGAGCCCTTGAGGCGCGCCCCCGCCCAGGATCACCCTCGAAAGTGCCGTCGGGTTCATCCCTTCACGGCCCCGCCCGTCAACCCACCAACCAACCGGCGTTGCGCGAACAGGAACAGGATGGTCGCCGGCAGCGCCACCAAAGCACCGCCTGCCATCAGCAACCCCCACTGGATCTGGTTCTCGCCGATGAACAACTGCAGCGCCACAGTGACCGTGCGCACGTTCCGCCCCGCCAACATCAGCGCGAACAGGTATTCGTTCCACGAAGTAATAAACAGGTAGATGCCGACCGCGACGACGCCCGGCAGCGCCAGCGGCAACACCACCAGCCGCAGCGCCTGCAGGCGCGTCGCGCCGTCGATCATCGCGGCCTGATCCAGCTCCTGCGGGATGCCGTCCAGGTAGCTGGTCAGCAGCCAGATCGCGAACGGCAGGGTGAACGTTGCGTGCCCGGCGATCAGCGCGACATAGGTATCCAGCAGCCCGAGCTCGCGCATCAGCACGAACAGCGGCAGGATCAGCATCACCACCGGGAACATGTTGATCACCAGGAAGCCGGTGCGCAGCGCGCCGCGGCCGCGGAAGCGAAAGCGCGAGAACGCATAGGCGGCCGGCAGCGCCAGGCTCAGCCCCAATGCGACGGCGCCGCTCGCCACCACCAGGCTGTCGCGCAGGTTCCAAATGAAATTCGTGCGCCGCAGCAGCTCGATGTGGTGGATCAGCGTGAGTCGGCTCGGGATCAGTGCGATGGGAGAATGGGTCAGCTCGGCGTCCGGGCGGATCGAGGACAGCATCATCCAGACCCAGGGCAGCAGTGCGAAGGCGAGGATCACCGCCACCGGCAGCTCGGTGCCCAACAGGCGCATGAGGCGGCGCTGCGTCGTCACGCGCGACGGCTTCATGCGCGGTTCCGCCATACGTAAGCAACGACCACACCCAGCAGCAGCAACGTCAGCAGCACCGACAGCGCCGCGCCGTGGCCATAGTTGCCGCCCGACCACGCGGTCAGGAACGCATGCAGCGGCAGCGTCTGCGTCGCGGTCCCCGGCCCGCCGCCGGTCATCACCAGGATCAGGTCGAGCGAGTTCGCCACCCAGATCATCCGCAGCAACAGCGCGGTGGCCATCACGCCGGCGAGGCCCGGCAGGGTGATGTGGCGGAATTTGCCGAACGCGCCGGCGCCGTCGATCGAGGCGGCCTCATACAGCTCGCCGGGTATTGCCTGCAGTCCGGCCAGTAACGTTACGGCGAAGAACGGAAAGCCCTGCCAGACGATTGCCAGAATCACGCCGGCCATCGCGGTGCTGGACTGCGCCAGCCACGGCACCGAGGCGGACAGCAGGCCCAGCCGCACGCCGATCTCGTTCAGCACGCCCAGGTTGAAGTCGAGCATCCAGGTCCAGATCAGCCCGATGATCACGCTGGGCAGCGCCCAGGGCACCACGATCAGCGCACGCGCCACGGCGCGCCAGGCGAAGCTGCGGTTGAGCAGCAGGGCGGCGATGAAGCCGAGGGTGAACTGCAACGACACCGCAGCGACGACCCAGACCAGCGAGTGCCACAGGCTTTCCCAGAACACCGGATCGGCGACCGCCCAGGCATAGTTCGCCAGGCCAATGAATGGCCGCACGCGGGGGCGGTACAGGATCACGTCGTGGATGGACATCCACAGCGTGTCGAGCACCGGCAGCAGCACGATGATCGCCGCGGCGGACAGGGCGGGGGTGAGCATCAGCCATGGGGTGGCGTGGGTGCGGGGGAAGAAGCGACCGCTCCCCCCAACCTTGGTCCGCTTCGCGGTCCAAGCCCTCAAGGGAAGGGGGAGTAAGGCACCACTACTCCCCCTCCCCTTGAGGGAGGGGGTAGGGGGGAGGGGTCCCTCCATTCAGCACATCAACCGAAGAACAGTTTCTCAAACGTCTGCATCATCGCGTCGGGCGTGACCTCGCCCAGCAGCGCCTTCTGGGTGTTCTGCGGCCAGACCACGCGGGTGAAGTCGGCGGCCTGCGGCAGGTTCGGCAGCACGCCGGCGATCGGCAGCGAGTTCACCGTGGCATCGACGAAACGTTTCGGATGCAGCGTCCAGTTCGCCGCGCCGGACGTGGTGACGGTCATCTGCCCCGCCGCCTTGTTGTACAGCACGTTGTTCGCCGCGGTGGACAGCCAGGAGACCCAGCGCCACGCCGCCTCCTGGTTCTTGCCCACGCTAAACACGGCGTTGGACCCGTCGCCGAACGTCGCCCAGCCGGTCTTGTCCGGCCCGCGCGGCACGACCACGGCGGTGATCGAGTCGCCGAAGGTGGTCACCATGTCATTGGCGGTGCTGATGTGGTGCACCGTCATCGCGGTGCGCCCCGCCTTCATGTTGTTGACGATCTGCAGGAAGCTGTCGGTCGGCGCCGAGGGCGGGCAGACCTTGTGCGTGCGCAGCAGGTCGATGAAGAAACGATTCTGCGCCAGTGCGGCCGGCGAGACGAAGCCGCCCTTGACCGGGCGCGCGCCGGTGCCGAAGGCGAACGGCATCCAGGAATCATGCCCGCCGGAGCCGCCGCGCATGCCGAAGCCCCACTGTTCGCCGCCGGTCATCGCCTTGGCGCAGGTCAGGAACTCGTCGAACGTGGCGGGCGGCGCAAGATTGTGTTTCGCCAGCAGATCGAGCCGCACATAGAGGTACAGCACCACGTATTGCAGCGGCATGTAGTAGCGCTTGCCGTCGGGCGCGGTGTGCAGCCGCCAGAGATCGGCGGAAATGTCGCCCTTGCCCGGCCAGGCATCGATCCAGGTGTCCAGCGGCGTCAGCGCCTCCATCTCCATCAGCCGCGCCAGATTGTTGAACTTCACCATCGCGGTGTCGGGACCGTTGCCGGCGATGAGCGCGGTATACAGACGATTGTCGTAGTCGCCACCGCCGCCCCAGGGGATGTTTTCCGCCTCGACATGGATGCCGGGGTTGGCCTTCTCGAACGCGGCAATGAACGCGTCCGGCGTCGCCTTGGGATCGTCGAGATGGTACCACCAGCGGATCGTCACCGTCTTCTGCGCGTGCGGACGCGCGAGCGGCGCGGTGGCAAGCGCAGCCGTGGCGCCGCTCAGCAGTGCGCGTCGTTGCATTGGCGTTCCCTCCAACCCGGGTTCATGCGGCGTTTCGCCGTTCGACGATCGTATCCAAATGCTGGCCCAGCGCGTGGCTGAGCGCGGTGGCCTCGCCGCTGCGCAGCGCGGTCAGGATCGGCTGATGGCGCAGCGCGGTCTGCAGCAGCGGGCGCTGATGCCACGGCGCCCACAGCCGGAAACGATGCGTGTGCTGAATGCAGCGCAGCAGGATGGGTTCCAGTGCGTGCAGCCCACTGATGCGGAACAGCGCCAGATGGAAGTCGCGGTCGCGCTCGATCAGCGCCCAGGCCTCGTCGGCCCGTGCGGCGGCGGTCATCTGCGCTTGCAGCCGCAGCAGCGCGTCGAGATCGCCGGCGGTGACCCTGCGGGCGATGCGGCGCGCGGCCCGCACCTCGATGCGCCGGCGCAGGTCGAGAATCTCCATCGCGGCGTCGGCATCGAGGTCGGTCACCATGGTGCCCTGCCGACCGGCGCGGCGCACCAAACCCTCGCCTTCGAGCCGCAGCAGCGCTTCGCGAATCGCCGACTGGCTGCAGGCAAGCTCGCTCGCCAAGCCGAGCTCCGTCAGCACGGCGCCTGGGGTCAGGTCGTTCAGCATGATGCGCCGGCGGAGCGTGCCGAGTACGCTGTCGCCGGCCCTGCGAGCCGCGGTTTGGATGGCGTTTCCTCGATTGATTATCGATATTGGCCGCAGCGTATCGCGGCTCGCTCGGCCCTGGCAAGGCCAGGGGCTTCGTCCGTGGACCCCCCCAAGGGACGTTGCCCCCTGGCCCCCCAAACCCACGGGTCAAGTGCCCGAGGACAGGCTCCGGCTCGCCTTTGCAATCCAAAAAAAGCGGGTTCCAAGGGCTCCGCCCTTGGCGGGGATCCAAGGGGCAGCGCCCCTTGGCGGGTTTCAGGGCGGAGCCCTGACCTTGCTTGGCCGACCGCCGCTTGCGACGGCCTCGGCGGCTGATCTGCATCAACGACCGGCGCCCCGATTGCGGGCAAAGAGCCGCAGTGGGACGACCGGCCCATGGGACCCAGACGAAACCACGGAGGCGCATGTGACCAAGCTCCCCTTAGGCGGCAGGATGGGACGCGGAGTGCAAATGCCTCAGCGCTGGCGCAGTTCGGCGAGCCCGGATATCAGTCTCGCGATACAATGATCGATCCCTCTGCGATCGATCCCTCTGCAGTGGCGAGCCGTCTCGCCTCCTGACCCGTCGCAACAACAGGAAAACCGTCGTGAACGCGATCCGTAAAGTGCTGGTGGTGGACGACGATCCAGCCGTCAGCAAGAGCTTTGACCAGATGCTGGCCCGAAAAAACTGCCTGGTCGTCAGCGCCGGAAACGGCCAGGAGGCGCTGAACAAGCTTGCACACCAGGATTACGACGCGGTGTTCATCGACATCATGATGCCGGGTATGGACGGGATCGAGGTCGCTGAGCGAATCCGCGCGAAGCACAAGTCGACCCCGGTGGTGATCATCACCGGCTATGGCTCGGCTGAGCATCAGGCGCGCGCGCAGGCCGCCGGCGTGCGCGGTTTTCTGTGCAAACCGCTCTCCCCAGAGATGATCGAGACAAGCCTGGACGCGGCGCTTGCGACCGCGCCGCTGCCCGCCGCGCACATGCTCCTGCAGGGCGCCGGCCGGGCGGCGCTGGAACCCGGGCGCACATCCTTGATTGCACCGCAGCCTGCCGCGGTCGGCGAAACGGGCGCGCACAGGAGCGCCGCCCAGGTTGTGAAGGATATCGCGCTGTTCTTCGCCGCGCCGTTCATCACGATGGGCTCCCTCGCCCTGTTCCCGTTCATCGGGTTGGCGATGCTGGCCAAGACCTGGCGCCATCGGAAGGAAACCGGCTGATCGTGGCAGCCGATGCCTCGCCGAAGCTGCTTGCACCCGGATAAGGCGGCGAATGTCCTGCCAATTCGTGGCCTTCACGGTTGCGGGGAGCCGGCGAAGCGGGCTGAGGCGATCGGCAACAAAGCCATCGGTTGTCGCCCATTTCAGCCGAGGACGACGCTTCCGGCGGTTGATTTGCATCAATGACCCGCGCGATGATCGCCGGCCAGAACGGCCGAGCGGGCAAACGGTGGCCGTAGACGGTGGTCGCAGACGGGGGGCCGTGGTTCGCGCCGGCGGCGGCCAAAGAGACTCAGACGAAACCATGGAGACACCGGTGACGAAGCCCAGCTCAGGCAGCAGGATGGGGCGCAGATTCGCCATGGGCGCGATCGGCGCGGCCGCCGCCACCGTGCTGGCGTTTGCCGGGATGACCGCGCCGGCATCTGCCGCTGGCCCTCCTACGGCCGACCAACAATGCCTGGCCTGCCATGGGATGCCGGGCCTCGAGAAGCCGCTGACCGGCGGCGGAACGCTCTCGTTGCACATACCGGGTGATACCTTTGCGCAGTCGGTGCATAGCCTGATCGGGTGCACCGGTTGCCATGCCGACGTAAATCTCGCTAGTCATCCCGCGGCGGTGGAGCCGATCGCCAGCAAGCGCAATTTTTCCCTCGCGATGGTCCAGATCTGCCGCACCTGTCATACTGTCGAGTTCGAGCAGTGGGGGCAGAGCATCCACGCCGCCCTCGTCCGCGAAGGCGATCCGACCGCCCCGATTTGCACCAGTTGCCATTTGCCGCACGCCGTGACGAGAGGTGCGTCGGAGTCGCTGGACGCGGTTCCCTGCAGGATGTGTCACGCCGCCGTCTTCAACGCGTATGCCGTGAGCGTGCATGGCGTGTTGCGCCGAGGTGGCTTGGCCGAGGCACCGCTTTGTTTCAATTGCCACGGCGCCCATGACGTGAGCGTTGCCTCGGCGGGCGTGGGGCGGCGGGATGTCTGTCTCGGCTGCCATACCGAGGCAGCCGCTTCGCACCGGGCCTGGCTGCCGAATGTCGATCTGCATTTCGGCGTGGTCGAGTGTCCCGTCTGCCATGTGCCGCAGGCGCCGCGGACGGTCGATCTCATTCTCTATGACAGCACGACGCAAAAGGAGGTCTCCGGGCCGGTGGGCATGCCAAAGTTCGAAGGTCTGACCGGCTCCACCACCGCAACGCAACCCGGCCTGGATCCGACGACGCTTTTGCTTTTGCTCAAGGTGACGAATCGGCCGGGCATCGAGGGCAAGACGAGCGTCAGGGGCCGATTGGAGCTGACCCAGGGCGTCGATAACCACGCGCTTACCTTCGCGTTCAAGGCGATCCGCGAATGCAATACCTGCCATCGGGAGGGATCGGCCGCGTTCCAGAGTGTCACGGTATCCGTCGCCGGCCCCACCGGTATCCCGATCCGCTATGGCGTCAACAAGGACGTCTTGAACTCGGCCTTCTCCGTCGACGCGATCGGTGGCTTCTATGCTATCGGGGGCACCCGGGTCACGCTGCTGGACATGCTTTTGGCCCTCGCTCTTGTCGGCGGCGTCGCTTGGCCGCTCGCGCATTTGACCATGCGATGGGTCTTCAAGCGATACTTGAACCGAACGCCTCACGAGCAACCGAAAGGGTAGGCAGGATGCATCGGATCTACCTTCACCCGCTGCCCGTGCGGATCTGGCACTGGATCAATGCCGCCACCTGCGTGATGCTGCTTCTCACGGGGCTGCAGCTTCGTTACCTGGGTCTGATCAGCGTGATGCCCTTCGGGACCGCCGTCGCGATCCACAACTGGACGGGCTTTATTCTCATTGCCAATTTCTTCCTGTGGCTTGGCTACTATCTTTGCTCCGACAGGATCAGGGTCTACCATGCCGAATCGAGCCCGAAAGAATACTTTCTCGGGAGCCTACGCCAGGCGCTGTTTTATGGTTTTGGCATCTTCAAGGGCGCGCCTAATCCATTTCGCCCGAGTATCTACCGCAAGTTCAATCCGCTGCAGGCCATGACCTACCAGCTTATCATGATTGTGCTGCTTCCCATTCAGGCCGCGACGGGAATCCTGCTGTGGGACCTCGTGGGCTTTGTGGGGACAGTCGCCTTCTTCGGCGGGGTCCGCGTCATCGATACGGTGCACGTCCTGATCTTCATCTTCTTTGTGTTCTATATCCCGGCCCACATCTACCTCGGAACGCTGGGGCGCACGCCGACCTTGCACTTCAAGGAAATGGTCACCGGCTACGAAGAAGAGGAAGACGAAGACGACAGCGCCGACGAGGCGGAGAAACGCCTCGGCCCCGGGCCGGCGGAATGATCGCGACGATACCCTCGTTTGAATTGCATGCCAGGCGGCGATCATCCGAGCGACGGTTATCGAGATAGACCGGTCCATCGTTGCGGCGCGAGACGGGTTCCGGACATGCTTCTTGTCTACGCCACGCGGGATGGCCAAGCCCGGCGAATAGCTGCGCATATCGCCGCCCGACTTGCCGAACGCGGCATCGCCGCGCCGCCGCATGACCTGGCCGTTGCTTTGCCGGCGCCGGCGGACCTTACCGCTGTCCGGTTGGTCGTTGTGGTCGCGGCGGTGCGATACGGCCGGCACCTGCCGGAAGCGGAACGGTTTCTGGCGACATACCGGGCGTGGCGCCGACCGGTTCCGCTGGTCTTCGTCTCGGTGAATCTGACTGCGAGGAAACCGGGCCGGGACACCGAAGCCGGCAATCAATATCTGCGGAAATCGATGGCACGACATCGGCTGCAGCCGGTCCTGGCGGCCGCCGTCGCCGGGCGGCTCGACTATCCGCGTTACGGCTGGCTCGACCGGCTGATGGTCCGGTTCATCATGAAGCTGACAGGAGGACCGACCGACCCGAAAATCTGCGTTGAATTCACTTCATGGCAGGCAGTGGACCGGATCGCATCGCGGATTGCCGATCTGCACGGCGAGGCCAGAAACCAGGGATTGGCGTGAAGGAAAATCGATATCCTGTCCTCATTTAAGGTCTGCGAAGACACCGAGGCGTCTGATCATGGCCTGAGCGGTGCCGCACCGGAGTTGCTGAGGTTGCACGGCGCCGAGGGCATCGTGGCGCCGCCCTTGGGGCAGCCCCTGAGTGTGGTTCCCTTGGTCGGCGGCGTGTGCACTGCATGGATGGCGGCTGAGCGGACGATCAGGCCGTGGACCAGGATTTAGCCCCCTGCGGCGGCGGGTCTGCCAAGCGAGGTTCAGAATAGGAACCCATTGGGCACCCGCCCGCGCAACCTCGACGGTTACGCAATACATCGGGCTGAACGCCGAGCAAAATTCTGCCACCAAGCAGGCCCGGCGCGGCAAATTCAAGCGGACCAGCCGGGACGTCGCCCTCACCAAACCCCCGGTCACCAAACCCCTGGTCACCAGGCGCCTGGTCGCCAATTGCCTGGCCCAAATCTGAAACCCGATTTGTCGCCCAATTTGGTGGTGGGTCGGTTTGGTCGGCACCGCCGTTTCCCTTTCGTCATGGCCGGGCTTGACCCGGCCATCCCCGCAGCACCGTGCCGCGACGGATGGCCGGGTCAAGCCCGGCCATGACGGAAGGGAAACGGTGTCGACCAAACCGACCCACTGCCCCCAAATTCGCTTTGTTTCTGGCCCATCCTGTGGTATGAACAAAACAGGAACAACACCGAGGTGGCATGGCAGACGACGTAACCCACAGCGAGGCGGGAGCCTGTCTCCAGCGCGGCTTCGACCTGCACCGGGCCGGCCAGATGGATGCCGCGGAACCCTGTTATCGCGCCGCCCTTCAGCGTCGCCCTGAGTTTCCGGCAGCCTGGGCCAACCTCGGCCTGCTCCGGATGGCGGCAGGCGCGCTCGATGAGGCCGAGCAGCACCAGCGCGAGGCGCTGCGGCTGGATCCCGCGTTTCCCGATGCCCATAACGGCCTGGGCCTCGTCCACTACCATCTCGGCCGGGTCGCCGAGGCGGAGAATTGCTTCCGCGGCTGTCTGCGGCTGTGGCCCGAGCACCCCGGCGCGACTCTGAACCTCGCCGTGGCGCTGCAATCGCGCGGCCGGCTGCAGGAAGCCGAAGCCGTTTATCGCGACGCGCTGCGTCTCGGGGCGGACGCGGCGCAGGTGCACAACAATCTGGGTGTGCTGCTGCGCGAACTGGGGCGCGTCGCGGAGGCGGAGGCGAACTGCCGCGAGGCGCTGCGCCTGCGCCCGGACATGGCGGATGCCCAGGCCAACCTGGCGATGGTCCTGCTGCTCACCGGACGCTGGGCGGAGGCGTGGCCATACTACGAGGCGCGTTGGCGGATCGGCGACCTGGCGGCGGCGCGCCGTGCGTTTGCGCCTCCGCTGTGGACCGGCGAGCAGCCGGTCGCCGGTCGCACCATCCTGTTGCATGCCGAACAGGGCTTTGGCGACACGCTGCAGTTCTGCCGCTACGCGCCCCTGGTCGCGGCGCGGGGCGGGCGCGTGGTGCTGGAGGTGCAGCCGCCCCTGGTGCGGCTGCTGGCGGGATTGCGGGGGATTGCGCAAGTCGTGGCGCAGGGCGATGCACTGCCGGACTTCGACCTGCACTGCCCGCTGATGAGCCTGCCGCGGGCGTTCGGCACCACGCCGGAGACGGTGCCCGGGAACGTGCCCTATCTGGCCGCCGACCCGGCGCTGGCAGACGCGTGGCGTGATGTGTTGGCTGCTCTGCCCGGGCGACGCGTCGGGCTGGTTTGGGCCGGCAGCGGGCGGGCCTGGCTGGCGCACGCGGCGGCGCTCGATCGGCGGCGCTCGATGCGGCTGGCCGACATGGCCCCGCTAGGGTCGGTGCGCGGCTGCTCGTTCGTCTCGCTGCAGCTTGGGCCGCCGGCGGCGCAACTGAACGAACCGCCGGAGGGATTGCCGGTTTACGATGTCGCGGACCGGCTGGGCGACTTTGCCGATACCGCGGCGCTGGTGGCGAACCTCGACCTGGTCATCACGGTCGATACCGCGGTCGCGCATCTGGCTGGCGCGCTGGGCCGGCCGGTCTGGCTGCTGAACCGGTTCGATAGCTGCTGGCGCTGGCTGCTGGGGCGCGACGACAGCCTCTGGTATCCCGGCCTGCGCCAGTTCCGGCGTGACGGGCAGGAGGATTGGGCGAGCGTGATGCAGCGTGTTGCGGACGCGCTGGAGCAGTTGCCATTGTAAGAGCGGTCCGGGCGTGGCTCCGGGGACCTCGGCCCGTCAAGATTGCGGTGTACGACGCGAAGCGGGGGATATATGTCGTTCCAGATGGTTTGGTCCTGCGCGATGCTGGGCTGATCAACGCAAGGAGGCACCGTCATGGCCGAGCCTATCAGCGCCCAGCCTGTCAGCATCGTCTTCCCCCTCTATCCCGGCGTGACCCACCTCGACTTCACCGGCCCACACCAGTTCCTGGCGCGCCTGCCGGGAGCGACACTGATCACGGCCTCGGTCGGCGGGGCGCCGGTCGCCGCCGACGGGCTGGTATTCGCCCAGCTGGCGACGTTGGAGGCGATCGAGCGTTGCGACGTACTGTGTGTCCCGGGCGGGCAGGGATGCACCGACGCGATGCAGGACGCGGTCTACATGGCGGCGATCCGGCGGCTGGCGGACGGGGCGCGGTATGTCACCTCGGTCTGCACCGGCTCGCTGATTCTGGGCGCGGCGGGGCTGCTGCGCGGCCGGCGCGCCACCTGCCATTGGGCATGGCGCGACCTGCTGGCGCTGTTCGGCGCGGTGCCGGACCCGGGCCGGGTGGTGCGCGACGGCAATGTGCTGACCGGCGGCGGCGTGACGGCGGGGATCGACTTCGCACTGACGCTGGCGACCGAGCTGGCCGGGCCGCTGGCGGCGCAGGCGATCCAGTTGGCGCTGGAATACGCGCCCGCCCCGCCGTTCAATGCCGGCCGGCCGGAGACGGCGCCTGCAGAGGTGCTGGCACTGGTGCGCGAGCGGATGGCCCCATCGATACCGGCGCGGCGCGCGGCGGTGGAGCGGGCCGCGGCGCACGCCGGCGCCCAGACGCGGTAGGTCCCACCCCCCGCCGTCGGCCCGGACGCGGTAGGTGCCTATGCCTCACCTTCGGCCGGCACCAGGAGCCGGTTCATATCGACATAAAGTCCCGCGGCGAGCGGGCCGCGCAGCTCTGCCCACGCCGCGGGCTCACTGGCCACCCCGGCGTAGAGTTTGCGCGGGACCGTCAGCGTCTCCGCCACCACCTCGTCGCTGCTGCGCAGCCAGACGAACGTGAGCTCATTGGCGGTCGCCTCGACCAGTCGCAGATCGACGCCGTCGGCCAGCGGCACTTCACCGAGGCCGCGCAGCATCAGCATCTTCGTGCATTCCAGGGTCACGTCATCGAGGCCGGCCGCCTGGCAGACCAGCTTCTCGCGCAGCGCCGCCCATCCGAAGGTGACGCGCGGCACCAGCGTGCGGCCGATGTCGCGGGCCAACCGGCTGGCACCCTCGCCATAGCCGATCGCAAAAGTCTCGCGCGCCGCCATCTCCAGCTCCGGCCAGGTGGCCAGCCCCGAGGCCGGCTCCACCAGGATCCACTGGCCGCGGCCGGCATCGACATACGCGAAGTTCGGTTGCATGCGCATCGCCTTGCCGCAGCCGGCGCAGCTCTCGCGCTGAAAGCTGCCGTCCAGGATCTGCTCGCGCAAATCGGGACGGCGGTCGGCGTTGACGCTGTACACCACCTCGAATGCGATCGTGCCGCTGCAGTAGGGACAGCGCGCCGTTTCGGTCTGGAACAGGGACATCAGCCACCTACCCTTGCCGGGGCGTTCTGCACGTCGATTTCCGCCGCCATCCAGACCGCGTCCGCGTGGGTCTTCGGCAGCTTCTTGAGGTAATACATCGCGTACAGTTCGGCGAACCACTCGCCCGGCGCGCGGAACTGATACTGGCTGATGCCACGTGGCCGCACGCCGACCGCATAGCTCACCCAGCTCGTCGAATACGCTTGCTGATACACGCGGCTGTCGATCGCCCACTTGCCGGCGGCGCTGGCCCCTTCGTCCCACAGGCCGCTATTGCTCCCCTTGATCCGGATCGCGCGGCACAGCTCCACCGCGGGGTGGGTTTCCAGCTTCGCCCGATCGTTCGGGGTCAAGCCGGTCTGCATGCCGCGTAAGCGTGACAGCAGCCGTGCCACCTCGGCGGCCGCCGGAACCTTGCGCTCGAGGATGGTGGAGATCACCGTCTGCACCTCCTGGCGCAGCGTTCCCCACTTGCGATCCACCCGCGGTCGCGCGGCGTTGACGTTGGCATCCAAATTCGGCGGCCAGTTGTTGTCGCGGGTGAAGGCCTCGCGGGCCGTCTCGGCCAGCACGACGCCGGGGTCGGCGAGCAGTTCGGCCGTCAGCACCTCGTCGGTCTTGACGCCGAACACCCGATCGACCTCGCCGGACATGCGGTCCCATTCGGCCAGGTCGATTTTGCCTTTGTCGAGCACGCCATCGAGCACCTTGGTCAGAGGCCGCGCGTCGTACGGCCTCTCCCAGCCAACCAGGAACCCCTTCTGGGTGGCGACGATAGTGGCGATATCCTCCCGCTTCTCTTTCTTCCAGCCGCCATATTTGTCGACGTTCTCGTGCCCGCCCATGAAGTTCAGTTTATCGTCCACCGCGTGCCCGATCTCGTGCAGCGTGGTGACACTGAACGAGTCGACCTTGGTCTTCGTGCCGTCGTCCGTCTTGTAGTTCTCCGAGTTGAAGGCGAACGTTCCGGTGCGGCCGAGTTCCAGATAGATGAAATCCCCCGGGCGGCCCGTCTTGTCGTCGCCTTCCTTGTAATAGATCGAGGCACCTTCCGGGCCGCTTTTTACCCGCTTGATGTTCTTCAGGCTTTCATTGTCGCGGACCTGCCACTCCGGTACGCTGCCGAGCACCTTGTAGAGCTTCGGCAGCGCCTTCGTCGTCATCTCGCCTTCCAGCGAGTCGATGTTGAAGCGCGCCTTCAGCGCCGCCTTCACCATCTCCTTCGCCTCCGGGGTCTTCGCGCTGCCGCCGAGCGCTTCGACCATCGTGTCGAGCATGTCGAGGCCATCCGGGCCCGCGGCGATGTCGCGCATCTCACGTTCGGTATTGCGCGTCTTCGCCGGCTTCAGCGCTGCCTCAGCCTCCTGCTTGATCTCGGTGATTTCTTCGAACTTCATCTCCAGCGGCATCGAGCTCCTGGTGATGTTGGCGAGCCGGACCGCGAACTGATTGACGATCTGCTTCGTCGTTTCGTCCGTGTCCATGAACGGCTGCAGCAGCTTCACGGCCGCGACCACTTCCGCGCGCCGCGCGTCCACCATCTGCTGCGTGATGGTCCGCTTCTTGAGGCCGAGTGTTTCCAGCAGACCCATAGACCCCTCCGTTTCCGCCCAATCAACCCAACTTCATCAGCCCGATGCGTCGGCCCCCAATGCGTCAGCCCCCAATGCGTCAGCCCAATGCATCGGCGATCGCCTGCAACCGCGCGACCAGCGGCCCGGTCACCTGCATCTGCGGCAGCACTTCATTGCCGTCGAGCTCGCTCATGATCGGATTGCCCGTGACGTACTTGGTCAGGCGCTGCAGGCTGGCACGCGCCGTCTCGGTCAGCGGCGGCCGCTTGGCCACGTCCGCGGTCAGTACCGCATCGAGCTCGTCGTTCAGCGCGCCGTCGAGTCCGTCGGCAAGCGCCGCCAGCACGCCGTCGGCCTTGGCCAGTTGCGGCGCCTGCTCGGTGTCGTCGGCATATTGGGTCTGCAGGGTCTGGCGCAGCAGCCCGATCGCGGTGGTGGCCCGCCGCTGCACCTCGATGAACTCCACCCGCGCCTTGCCGAGCTTCACCAGCGACAGGCCGGTGGCGCCCGTGTCCCCGCCCGGCGGCGTGACACCGAGCACGCGGACAACCCAGTCCTTCTGCGCCGTGGAACCGCTGTCGCTCATCTCGCACTCAGTCCCGCGTTACGCGGCGCCGACCGCCGCACGGGTCACATGATAGAGCTTCGTAAGTCGCGTTTGCAAGCACTGGCTAGCGCGTGCGTCCTTGAAAACACGGGGTTTTCCGACCTTCTCCGATTGCCAATCTCGGCACAGAACGGATTCAGCCGTCCCTCAGTTCGAAGGATTCACGGTACTAGGCTGATCATCGGCAGTTTGATGACTGAAAATGCGCTGCGTCCCAGGCGGGCCGAATGCCTTCTCCGCGTTCTGCCAATCTCCGCGGTGGGTCCTGCTTTCTTGTGTATGATCCGAATGAAGAACGATCCGTGGCAGGCTCCCAACCCTATACCAGCTTGTCCAGCTCGCGGATGATCGCCTCGCCCATCACCGAGGTGCCGACGCGCGCGGTGCCTACGGCCATCACGTCGGCGGTGCGCAGACCGCTGCCCAGCACGTTGGTGCAGGCGCGCTCGATTAACGCGGCGTCCTCGTCCATGCCGAACGAGAAGCGCAGCAGCATCGCGAAGCTGAGGATCTGCGCCATCGGGTTGGCGATGCCCTTGCCCGCGATGTCGGGCGCGCTGCCGTGGATCGGCTCATAAAGGGCGTGGCGCTTGCCCGACGACTGCACGGCGCCGAGCGTCGCCGACGGCAGCATGCCCAGGCTGCCGGTCAGCATCGATGCCAGATCGGACAGAATGTCGCCGAAGATGTTGGAGGTCACGATCACGTCGAACTGGCGCGGGTTGCGCACCAACTGCATCGCGCAGTTGTCGGCATACATGTGGGACAGCTCGACGTCGGCGAACTCGCGCTGGTGCAGCGCGGTCACGGTCTGGCGCCAGAACAGGCCCGACTGCATGACGTTGGCCTTTTCGACGCTGCACAGGCGGTTCTGCCGCTTGCGCGCCAGCTCGAAGCCGACGCGGGCGACGCGTTCGATCTCGCCGGTGGTATAGCTTTCGGTGTCGTAGCCGCGCTGCTCGCCGTTCGGCAGCGTTTCGATCCCGCGCGGGGTGCCGAAATAGATGCCGCCGGTGCTCTCGCGCACGATCATCAGATCAAGGCCGCGGATCACGTCGGGCTTCAGCGTCGAGGCGTCCACCAGCGGGTCGAGCACGATGGCCGGGCGCAGGTTGGCGAACAGGTCCAGCTCCTTGCGCAGGCGCAGGATGGAGATCTCGGGGCGCTTGTCGAAGCCCAGCGCGTCCCATTTCGGACCGCCCACGGAACCGAACAGGATGGCGTCGGCGTCGCGGGCCTTTTCCATCGTTTCTTCGGCGATCGGCACGCCGCGGGCGTCGAGCGAGGCGCCGCCCACCAGGTCCTCCGACATCTCGAACGTTACCATGCGGCGGCGGTCCATCCAGTCGATCACGCGACGGACCTCGCGCATCACCTCCGGGCCGATTCCGTCGCCCGGCAGGACCAGCAGTTTCTTGTTGGCGGGCATTGCTTGGTTCCAGTGTGCGGCCAATGGGGTGCGGCGAGTGTGGTGCGGCGCGTGGTATGCGGTGAGTGGCGTGCGGCGAATGGTGTGCGACGAGTGGTGTGCGGTCAGTGGCGTGCGACCAGTGCCGTGCGTCGCGTGGCGTGCGGCCAGTGGGATGCAGACGTTGCGGTCAGGCGCCTTCGGTGCTCGGCATCCAGGGCAGCGCCTGGCGCCGCGCGGTCTCGTAGCTGCCGATCCGCGTGCGGTGCTGCAACGTCTGGCCGATTTCGTCCACGCCGTTCAGCAGCGCGTGTTTTCGAAATGGATCGACATCGAAGTGGATTTCCTCGCCGTTCGGGCGGATGACGACCTGCCGGGCGAGATCGATGGTAACGCGCGCATTGCCGCCCAGCTTGGCGTCATCCATGAGCTGGTCGCAGATCGCGCGCGGCAGGCGGATCGGCAGGATGCCGTTCTTGAAGCTATTGTTGTAGAAGATGTCGCCGAAGCTGGGCGCGATCACGCAACGGATGCCGAAGTCGAGCAGCGCCCAGGGCGCGTGCTCGCGCGAGCTGCCGCAACCGAAGTTCTCGTGTGCGATGATGACTTCCGACTTGCGATAAGGCTCCTGGTTCAGGATGAACTCGGGGCGTTCGCGGCCGTCGGCGTCGAAGCGCAGCGTGTCGAACAGGTGGACGCCGAGGCCGGACCGCTTGATCGTCTTGAGGAAGCGCGCGGGGATGACCTTGTCGGTGTCGATGTTGGCCATCGGCATCGGTGCTGCGACGGCGGTCAGTGTGGTGAATGCGTCCATCGGGTTTCTCCGCGGTTCCCGTCATGCCGGCGCATGCCGGCATCCACGACTTCTTAATCCCCCAGCGCCACGATCCACGCCATGAAAGGCGGCTGGGTCTACATCATGACGAACCGGCCAAACGGGACGCTGTATGTCGGCGTCACGAACGACATCGCGCGGCGTGCTTTCGAACATCGGACCGGGGAAAGTGGATTCACCCAGCGCTACCGGCTGCACATGCTCGTCTTCGTCGAGCGGCATGAGGAAATCGTACCGGCGATTCAGCGGGAGAAGAACATCAAGGAATGGCCGCGGGCGTGGAAGATTCGGCTGATACGCGGGCTGAATCCGGATTGGCGGGATTTGTATGACGAGCTGATGTGACTGTGGCGCGGTTCGTGCCGGCTGGACCGACCGCAAGTCGTGGATGCCGGGCCCCCGGCCTTCGCCGGGGCAGGCTTCGCCGGCATGACGTGGAGAGGTCGGTGCGCGCGGCCAAACAGTCACCGTATGCGTCCCGCACCCATCACACTTCCCACCCCCATCACACTTCCCGCGCCCGTCACTCTCACCCTCACACCAGCTCCCGCACGTCGGTCAGGTGCCCGGTCACCGCGGCGGCGGCGGCCATGGCCGGCGAGACCAGGTGCGTGCGCCCACCGGGGCCTTGGCGTCCCTCGAAGTTGCGGTTCGACGTGCTGGCGCAACGTTGTCCGCGTGTGAGCTTGTCGGGATTCATGCCCAGGCACATCGAGCAGCACGGTTCGCGCCATTCGAACCCGGCCTCCAGCAACACGCGATCCAGGCCCTCCTGCTCGGCCTGCTGCTTCACCAGCCCCGATCCCGGCACCACCAGGGCCCGCACATGCGCCGCGACCTTGCGCCCCTTGGCCACTGCGGCGGCGGCGCGGATGTCCTCGATCCGGCCGTTGGTGCAGGAGCCGATGAACACCACGTCGATCGGCACGCCGGCCAGCTTCTGGCCGGGGGTCAACGCCATGTAGTCCAGCATGCGCTGCATCTGCGCCCGCGCGTCCAGGTCGACCACACTGGCCGGGTCCGGAACGACCCCGGTCACCGGCACCACCGCGCCCGGGTTGGTGCCCCAGGTCACCATCGGCGCGATCGTTCCGGCATCCAACGTTACGGTGGTGTCATAGACCGCGCCCGGATCGGTCGGCAGCGTGCGCCAATAGGCCACCGCCTGCTCGAACGCCGCGCCCTTCGGGGCGAACTCGCGGCCCTTGACGTAGTCGAAGGTCTTCTCGTCCGGCGCGATCAGACCGGCGCGCGCCCCGGCCTCGATCGTCATGTTCGACACCGTCATCCGCCCGGCCATGTCCAGCGCGCGGATCGCCTCGCCGGTGTATTCGATCACGTGGCCGACGCCGCCGGCGGTGCCGATCTGGCCGATGATCGCCAGCACGATGTCCTTGGCCGAGCAGCCGAAGCCGAGCCTGCCCGTCACCTCGATCTGCATGTTCTTCGCCGGCGACTGCAGCAGTGTCTGGGTGGCGAGCACGTGCTCCACTTCCGAGGTGCCGATGCCGAAGGCCAGCGCGCCCAGCGCGCCGTGCGTGGAGGTGTGGCTGTCGCCGCAGACGATCGTGGTGCCCGGCAGGGAAAGTCCCAGCTCCGGGCCGATGATGTGCACGATGCCCTGACGCACATCCAGGATCGGGATGTAGGGAACGCCGAATTCCTTGACGTTCTTCTCCAGCGTTTCGACCTGGATGCGGCTGTCCGCCTCCTTGATGTCGCGAGGAATGCGCGAGCCAACCGTCGGGATGTTGTGGTCGGCCACCGCGATGGTGCAGTCGGGACGCCGCACCGGGCGGCCGGCCATGCGCAGGCCCTCGAAGGCCTGCGGGCTGGTCACCTCATGCACGAGGTGGCGGTCGATGTAGAGGATGCAGGTGCCGTCCGGCAGTCGCTCGACGACATGGCTGTCCCAGATCTTGTCGAACAGCGTTCGCGGTTTGGTTCCGGACATTGTTGGTTTCCCCCCTCTACGAATGGGATTTTATCCGCTGGGACGTCACTCGATGGCCGGCGCGTCCGCGCTCGTCGTGCCAGTGGGTGCCGAGGTGGTGGGCGCCGAGGTGGCGGGCGCGATGGTGGCGGACGTTGTGCCGGCGGCAGTCGTGGTGCTGCGCGCCTTCTCGGCAATGCGGGCGGATTTGCCGGAGCGGCCGCGCAGGTAATACAGCTTGGCCCGGCGCACATCGCCGCGGCGCACGACCGCGATCTCGGCGATGCTCGGGGAATACAGAGGGAACACGCGCTCCACGCCCTCGCCATAGCTGATCTTGCGTACGGTGAAGTTGCTGTTCAGCCCCTTGTTGGAGCGCGCGATGCACACGCCCTCGAACGCCTGGGTGCGGGCGCGCTCGCCTTCCACCACCTTGACGGCGACGCGTACCGTGTCGCCGGGGGCGAATGGCGGCACCGGGCGGGTGGCGAGCAGCTTCTTGATCTGCTCTGCCTCGTAGCGCTGGATGATGTTCATCGGGTTTTCCTCGTGTCCTGATCCATTACGGCGCGGGGGTGCGGCTGGCAACCGGCGCCGGATGCGTATTCGACCCGCCGGCCGGCGGGCGTTCAGTCGCCGCGCCGCCAAGCGGATGCGCGTTCGACGCGCCGGCACGAGGCGACGCCGCGAGGTGCCGCGCCCACAGGTCGGGGCGGCGGGCGCGGGTGATGCGTTCGGCTTCGGCGCGCCGCCAGGCGGCGACCGCTGCGTGATGGCCGGAGAGCAAGACCTCCGGCACCGCGCGGCCCTGCCATTCGGCGGGGCGGGTGTAATGCGGGTATTCCAGCAGGAAACCAGCGAAACTTTCCTCGTCGGCACTGTCGGCGGCGCCCATCACGCCCGGCAGCAGGCGGACGCAGGCGTCCAGCACGACCAGGGCGGGCAGCTCGCCGCCGGACACCACGTAGTCGCCGATGCTGACCTCGCGCATGGCGCGCGCCTCGATGACGCGCTGATCGATGCCCTCGTAGCGTCCGGCGAGCACGATGGCGCCCGGGCCGGCGGCCAGGCGCGCGGCGTCCGCCTGGGTGAAGGGCAGGCCGCGTGGGCTGAGGCAGAGCAGAGGGCGGTCATCGGCGACCGCGGCGATGGCGGCGTCGAGCACGTCCGGGCGCAGCACCATGCCGGCGCCGCCGCCGAACGGGGTGTCGTCGACGGTGCGATGGCGGTCGGTGGCGAAGTCGCGGATGTTGACCGCGTCGAGCGACCACAGGTCCGAGGCCAGCGCGCGGCCGGCGAGCGACAGGCCGAGCGGGCCGGGGAACATTTCGGGAAAGAGGGTCAGAACGGTGGCGCGCCAGGTCATGGTTGGGCGCTCGTGGCGGGGGGCTCGTGGCGTCCCACTTCTCCCCCTCCCCTTGAGGGCTTGGGCCGCGAAGCGGACCAAGGATGGGGGGAGGGGTTGCCGCATGGATAATGCCGAGATTTCGCGCCGCGGGACCCCTCCCCCCAACCTTGGTCCGCGTCGCGGCCCAAGTCCTCAAGGGGAGGGGGAGTGTTATTTCCCACCCCATCTCCCGCTGCCTTACCTTCAACTTCGACCGGAATCGACACCACCACCCGCCCGCCGGCGACATCGATCTCGGGGACCGCGGCGCGGGTAAACGGAACGATCAGCGGCATACCCTCTCGCGTGATCTCCAGGCTCGCGCCGGCACCGTAATCATGCACCGCGGCAATGCGGCCCAGCGTTTCGCCCGCGGTATTCACCGCTTCCAACCCGATCAGATCGGCAAGATAGAACTCGTCGTCCTCCGGCGGCGGCAGGCGCGCGCGCTCGATGAACAGCCGCGTGTTGGTCAATCGCCCGGCCGCGTCGCGATCGGCCACACGGACCGACACGCCGTCGCGCACCTCGAAGACCTCGGCAACGCCGTCACCCCGCCAGGCCAGCGTGAAGCGCCGGCCCTTGTCATCCGACAACGGGCCGTACGCGGCCAGCGCCGCCGGGTCCGCGGTATGGCTGGTGACATGCAGCAGCCCGCGCACGCCATGCGGCCGGCCGATCACGCCCAACAGGATGCGCGTTTCGGGCACCGATTGCTCAGGCCGTCGCCGGGGCCGTCGCCGCGGCCGCGGCCGTCGCTGCCGCCTTGGCGCGGTCCTGCGCCTTCTTCTTCGGCGCCGACTTGTGCGGACGGTCGCGGAACACCGGCACCGGCGCGAGACCAGCCTTGCCGAGGAAGCGCGCCACGCGCTCGGTCGGCAACGCGCCCTGTCCCATCCAATGCTGGATGCGCGCATCGATCAGGTGCAGGCGGTCAGTGTGCTCGGCCGGCAGCATCGGGTTATAGCTGCCCAGCTTCTCGATGAAGCGCCCGTCGCGCGGACTGCGGCTGTCGGCCACCACGATGTGGTAGTACGGCCGCTTCTTGGCGCCCGCGCGGGCGAGGCGAATCTTCAAACTCATCGATCG
Organism: Acetobacteraceae bacterium; assembly: GCA_003151425.1. Classification (GTDB taxonomy): domain Bacteria; phylum Pseudomonadota; class Alphaproteobacteria; order Acetobacterales; family Acetobacteraceae; genus Palsa-883. The sequence goes on along the minus strand of PLXO01000218.1, from coordinate 15,304 downwards.
GTTTCTCCTGTTGGTATCGGTCGGGTTGATAGCGAATTCACTGTCATTGCGAGGAGCGAAGCGACCCTCGGGTCAAGTGCCCGAGGGCAGGCGCGGCAATCCCCACCAGGGTGCGCAATCGCCAGGGGATTGCTTCGCTACGCTCGCAATGACAACAACATCTGCGACAGCAACATCCAGGCGGATCCATTGCTTCCCCCGAACGTCCTGAGTTGGGGCCTGTCGCATAGACATCGGTCGAGTTGGCATCCGTCAGAACCGGCGGCGTCCGGGGGGGCCAAAGCCACCGCCCATGCCGCCGCCCATCGCGCCGGGCATCAGCGCGCCGATGCCCCCCCGCATCAGCCCCTTCTCGCCCAGCTTGCTCATGCGCTTCATCATCGTGGTCATGTCGTCGAACTGCTTCAGCAGCTTGTTGATTTCCTGCACCGAGGTGCCGGACCCCGCCGCGATGCGCCGCTTGCGGCTGGCCTTGATGATGTCGGGCTGGCGTCGTTCCTTCACCGTCATGGACGAAATGATCGCCGCCTGGCGCTTGAGAAACTTGGTATCCAGATTGGCGCCGGCCAACTGCGCCTTCACCTTGGCCACGCCCGGCAGCATGCCGAGGATGCCGGACAGGCTGCCCATCTTGGTGATCTGCTTGAGCTGGCTGGCATAATCGTTCAGGTCGAACGTGCCCTTGGTCATGCGCGCGGCGAGACGTTCCGCCTCCGCGCGGTCGATCGTTTCGGCGGCGCGTTCGACCAGGCCGACGATGTCGCCCATGCCCAGGATGCGCCCGGCGACCCGCTCGGGATGGAAATCCTCCAGCGCGTCCAGCTTCTCTCCCACGCCGATCAGCTTGATCGGTGCGCCGGTGATCGCGCGCATCGACAGCGCCGCGCCGCCGCGCGCATCGCCGTCCATCCGCGTCATGACGATGCCGGTGACACCCAGCGCCTGGTTGAACGCACGCGCGGTGTTGACGGCGTCCTGGCCGGTCATCGCATCGACCACCAGGAGCGTCTCGGCCGGATCGGTCGCGGCACGAATCGCCTTGACCTCGTCCATCAGCGCCGCGTCGATCGACAGGCGGCCGGCGGTGTCGAGGATGACGATGTCGAACACCTCGCGCCGCCCGGTGTCCATGGCGCGGCGGGCAATCTCCACCGGGGTCTGCCCGGCGACGATCGGCAGGCAGGCCACCTCGGCGCGCTCGGCCAACTGCTGCAACTGCAACTGCGCCGCCGGCCGCTGCGTATCCAAACTCGCCAGCAGCACCTTCTTGCGTTGCTTGTCGCGCAACCGCAGCGCCAGCTTGCCCGCCGTCGTGGTCTTGCCGGAGCCCTGCAGCCCGACCATCAGAATCGGCACCGGCGCCACGGCGTTGAGATTGAGCGGCACCGCGCCCTCGCCGCCCAGCGCTTCAACCAACGCGTCGTTGACGATCTTGACAACCTGCTGGCCGGGTGTGACCGAGCGAAGGACCTCCACGCCCACCGCCCGCTCGCGCACCTTGGCGATGAAATCGCGCACTACTTCCAGCGCCACGTCGGCGTCGAGCAGCGCCAGGCGGACTTCCCGAAGTGCCTCGGTGACATCGGCCTCGCTCAGCGCGCCGCGGCGGCGGAGGCGGTCGAACACGCCGGATAGCTTGTCGCTCAGGGCTTCGAACACGGTCGCAGTCACTCCAGAACGAAACGCGCCGCTGCGCGAACCCTCGCGGAGCGGCGAAACCCCCACATCAGGTGGGGACCAAGGACCAAAGGACCCGGCTACCACGCCCTTATGCGCGGCAGCCGCCAGGGGCGTCAAGCACACGGCAATCGAGTGAAGGAAGCAAGGCCAGGGGCGAAGCCCCTGGCCTTGCTTCCTTCACTCGATTGCCCGAGGTGCCGGCCCTCGACCGCGCGCCGGCTCTGGGCTAGGCTTGCCCATCGTCATCGCTCGATCGGGGTCGGGCCCCGACCGGAGCGAGCCTGCGTGCGAAATCGGGAGAGCACATGACCAGCTTGAATTACGCGGCACCCAAGACGGCCGAAGAGGCCGTCAAACTCTTGGCCGGCGCCTCCGGCCTCGCCAAAGTCCTGTCCGGCGGCACTGACCTGCTGGTTCAGATGCGCTCCGGCCGGTTGAAGCCCGAGCTGATCGTCGACACCAAGTACATCCCTGGCATCATCGGCATCCACCAGGATGGCGGCGGGTTCAGGATCGGCGCGGCCACGCCGGGTGTCGATCTGGAAAGCAACGAGGCGTTGAAGGCCGCCTGGCCCGGCGTCGTCGAGGGCGTGGACCTGATCGGCTCGCAGCAGATCCAGGGGCGGTGCTCGCTCGCCGGCAACCTGTGCAATGCCTCGCCCGCCGCGGACGGGGTTCCGGCACTGATTGCCGGGCGCGCCACCTGCACCATCGTCGGCCCTTCCGGCACGCGCAGTGCGCTGGTCGAGGCCATCGTGATCGGTCCCGGCCGCACCTCGCTCGCCAAGGGTGAGTTCATCACCGAGTTCCAACTGCCGCCTCGCCCGGCGCACGCGTCCGACGCCTATCTGCGGTTCATTCCGCGCACGGAAATGGACATCGCCGTGGTCGGCGCCGCGGTGAACGTGGTGCTCGACGCCAAGGGCGTGTGCCAGGATGCGCGCGTGGTGCTGGGCGCGATCGCGCCGACTCAGGTGGTCGTCGAGGACGCCGCCAAGGCACTGATCGGGCACACGCTGGACGCGGCCACGCTGGCGGCGATCGACGCCGCGGCGCAGGCGGCCTGTAAGCCGATCACCGATAAGCGCGGCACGATCGCGTATCGCATCAAGGTGGCCGGCGTGCTGACGCGCCGCGCCGCCGCCATCGCATTCGCACGCGCCAGGGGCGAGACGCCCGCCACGACGCACTGACAGAGGCAAGCCGAAACATGAGCAAACATCACGTATCCACCACGATCAACGGCGAACCCGTCGAGTTCCTGTGCGAGATGCAGCAGACCCTATTGGATGTGCTGCGCAACGAGCTGAACCTGACCGGCAGCAAGGAAGGCTGCGCGTCGGGTGACTGCGGCGCGTGCAGCGTCATCCTCGACGGCAGGGTGGTGTGCTCCTGCCTGATGCTGGGGGTCGAGGCCGAGGGCCACGAGGTGACCACGATCGAGGGCATCGCCCAGGGCGATCATCTGCACCCCGTGCAGCAGCGCTTCCTGGAATATGCCGCCCTGCAATGCGGCTTCTGCACGCCGGGCTTCATCGTCGCCACGAAGGCGCTGCTGGACGAGAACACCAACCCGACCGAGAGCGAAATCCGCTATTGGTTGGCCGGGAACCTGTGCCGCTGCACCGGGTACGACAAGATCGTGCGCGCCGTGCAGGCCGCGGCTGCCGATGTGCGAGGGGAGAAGGTGGCATGAACTATTTCGCGACTGATCTGAAAGTTGTCGGCACCCGTCCGATCCGCCCGGACGGGGTGGACAAGGTGACCGGCCGCGCCACGTTCGGTGCCGACTACGTCATGCCCGGCATGCTGTGGGGCAAGGTGAAGCGCAGCCCGCACGCGCACGCGCGCATCGTCAAGATCGATGCGTCCAAGGCGCTGGCGCTGGCCGGCGTGAAGGCGGTGGTGACCGGGGCGGACTTCCCCGATATCGCCTCGGACGAGGCGTTCGTGGGCGAAGGCCCGACGAACTTCCGCGACCAGGCGCACAACGTCATCGCCCGCCACAAGGCGCTGTACGAGGGCCATGCGGTCGCCGCGGTGGCCGCGACGACGGAGGCGATCGCCGAGGCCGCGGTCGATCTGATCGACGTTACCTATGAGGTGCTGCCGTTCGTCATCGACGTCGAGGACGCGATGAAGCCGGACGCGCCGATCCTGCACGACGATCTGTTCACCGCCGGCGTCGAGCCGAAGCCGACCAAGCCGTCCAACATCAGCAAGCGCATCGCCTTCACCAAGGGCGACGTCGAGGCAGGATTCAAGCAGGCCGAGGTGATCGTCGAAGGGCGCTACACAACCCAGCCGGTGCACCAGGCCTATATCGAGCCGCATGCCTGCGTCTGCTCCGTGGCGGCCGACGGGCAGGTGAACATCATCAGCTCCAGCCAGGGCCAGTTCATGGTGCGCGCCTACGTGGCGAAGATCCTGGCGTTGAACATCTCCGACATCCGCGCCGTGCCGGCCGAGATCGGCGGTGGTTTCGGTGGCAAGACGATCGTCTACCTGGAGCCGCTGTCGGTGGCGCTGTCCAAGCAGTGCGGCCGGCCGGTGAAGATGGTGATGACACGGGAAGAAGTGTTCCGTGCGTCGGGTCCGACCTCGGGCGCGGTGGTCGAGGTGAAGATTGGGGCGAAGAAGGACGGCACCATCACCGCGGCGCACGCGGAGATGTGGTACCAGGCCGGCGCGTACCCCGGCTCGCCGGTGGGACCGGGCGTGATGTGCTGCTTCGCGATGTACGACGTGGCGAACGTCGAGGCGATTGGTTACGACGTCGTGTCGAACCGTCCGAAGGTCGCGGCGTATCGTGCTCCGGGCGCGCCGATTTCCACCTTCGCCACCGAAAGCGCGGTGGACGATCTGGCGCGCAAGCTGGGGATGGATCCCCTGGCGTTGCGCGAGAAGAACGCGGCGAAGGATGGCACCAAGACGCATTATGGGCCGACCTTGGTGAATATCGGCTACATGGAGACGCTGCAGGCGGCGCGCTCCACCGAGCACTATCGGACGAAGCTGGGCAAGAATCAGGGCCGCGGCGTCGCGTCGGGGTTCTGGTTCAACATCGGCGGCGAGTCCTCGGCGGCGGTGCACGTGGCTGAGGATGGCACGGTGGTGGCGGTGTCGGGCAATCCCGATATCGGCGGCTCGCGCGCCTCGATCGGCATGATGGTGGCCGAGGTGCTGGGCGTGAAGGCAGAGATCGTGCGCACGATCGTTGCGGACACGTCGTCGGTGGGCTTTACGTTCCTGACCGGCGGCAGCCGCGTAACGTTTGCCACCGGCATGGCGGCGACGCAGGCGGCCGAGAAGGTGGTCGAGCAGCTCAAGTCGCGCGCCGCACAGATCTGGGACATTCCGGCCGAGGCGGTGGAGTGGAAGGACGGCCAGGCGTTCCCGGCCGGCTCCAACGCCGGCGCGTTCGAGCCGCTGTCGATCGCGGCGATCGCGCTGAAGTCGGGGCGCACCGGCGGGCCGATCAGCGCCGAGGTGTCGCTGAACGCGCAGGGGGCGGGGCCGGGTTTTGGCACGCATGTCTGCGACGTCGAGGTGGACCCCGAGACCGGCCAAGTAACGATCCTGCGCTATACGGCGGTGCAGGATGTCGGCAAGGCGATCCATCCGAGCTACGTGGAGGGCCAGGTTCAGGGCGGCGCCGTGCAGGGCATCGGCTGGGCGCTGAACGAAGAGTATATCTACGACAAGAATGGCAAGATGGATAATCCGGGCTTCCTGGACTACCGCTGCCCGGTGGCGTCCGACCTGCCGATGGTCGATGCGATCCTGGTGGAGGTGCCGAATCCGCGCCATCCGTTCGGGGCCAAGGGCGTCGGCGAGGTGCCGATCGTTCCGCCGATGGCGGCGGTGGCGAACGCCATCCGCGACGCGATCGGCATCCGCATGCACCACCTGCCGATGTCACCGCCGAAGGTGCTGGCGGCGCTGGAGCAGGGCGGGGACTGAGTGACTCTGCCACTTCACCTCTCCCGCTCTTCGCGGGAGAGGTCGGCGCGCGGAGCAATGCCGGGTGAGGGTCGTGCCGCCTGCACCGCCCTCACCAACCCGCGCCCCTGACCGCGATGCCCCACGTCGTCTTTTCTGGCACGTCTTGCCTGCCATTCACCGACGGACAGACCGAGGTCGACGTCACCGCCGACACCTTCCGCCGATTGATCCGCGAGCTGAACGAGCGTTTCCCCGGCCTAGGCACCCAGGTCGAGGAAGGCATGGCAATCGCCATCGACGGCGAAATCTACCAGGACGCCTACGGCGTCGCGCTGAAGCCGGACAGCGAGATCTACATCATTCCGAAGATCGGCGGCGGGTAGGGCAGGCGCGCCCCGCTTTTCTCCCCCTCCCCTTGAGGGCTTGGGCCGCGAAGCGGCCCCAGCTTTCAAGGGGAGGGGGAGAACGTTGCCCCAACACACCCGCGCCCCTACTCCATCACCGCCCCTTCGCGCGCCTTCACCCGCACCACCGCGCGCGGCGGCCGACGCATCAGCAGCAGCAACAGCAGCGCCGGCAGCGTTGTGCAGATCATCAGCACATAATCGTCCACATAGGCAATGATCTGCGCCTGCTGGTTGATCACCTGGTCGAGCACTGCCGCGCCATGCCGCGACGCTGGATCGAGCAGCCGGTGCGCCATCGGACCGAGCGCCTGCAACGCGCGATTGAACGGCGACACCGACCCGCCGATCACCTCGTGCAACCCCTGTGCATTGTGCGCCAGCAGCGACGAGGTCACCGACACGCCGATCGCCGCGCCAATGTTGCGACCCAGCGCGAACAGCGACGCGCCCTCGGTGCGTAACGACGGCGCCAGCGTGGTGAACGCCACCAGTTGCAGCGGCGTGAACACCAGCCCAAGCCCGGCGCCCTGGATGACGATCCCGGTGATCAGCTCGCGTTGCGACACGTCGGGTGTCCAGCCGGTCATCAGCCAGAACGACGCGCAGGTCATCACCAGGCCGATGCCGACCAGGCAGCGCGGGTCGATGCGCCCGGCGAGCCGACCGCCCAGCATGATTGACGCCAGGTTGCCGATCCCGCGCGGCGCCATCACCAGCCCCGCGGTCGCCACCGGGTAGTTGCTCAACACCTGCAGCCACGGCGTCATCAGCGCCAGCGAGGACACCAGGATGGTGCCCGTCGAGAACATCATCACCAGCCCGGCGGTAAAGTTCCGGTCGCGGAACAGGGTCGGCCGGATCAGTGGCCGTTTGGCACACACCACGTGCACGATGAACAGGTAGATGCCGAGCCCTGCCAGCACTGCCTCGATGATGATTTCCGTGCTGTTGAACCAGTCCTTCTCCTGGCCGCGATCCAGCATCATCTGCAGTGCGCCGATCCCCAGCGACAGCACCGCGAAGCCCACCCAGTCGAAGCGCATCCGACGTTGCCCGCGCGCGTTCGGCAGCCACGCCAGCAGCCCCACCGCAGCGAACAGTCCAAACGGCAGGTTGATGTAGAACACGTAGCGCCAGTTCAGCGCCTCGGTCAGATAGCCGCCTAGCGTCGGGCCCATGATCGGGCCGATCATCACGCCGGTGCCCCAGATCGCCATGGCGAAGCCGCGCCGCTCGGCCGGGTAGATGTCCAGCAGAATGGTCTGCGACAGCGGTACCAGCGCCGCGCTGAACATGCCCTGCAACAGGCGGAACATCACGATCTGTTGCAGCGACTGCGCCGCCCCGCACAGCATGGAGGCAAGCGTGAAACCGACGATGCACACCAGGAACAACCGCTTGCGCCCGAAGCGCGTCGCCAGCCAGGCAACCGGCGCGGTCATGATCGCCGCGGCAGTGATGTAGGAGGTTAGCACCCAGGTGATCTCGTCGTAGCTCGCCGAGAAGCTGCCTTGCATGTAGGGCAGCGCCACATTGGCGATGGTCTGGTCGAGCGATTGCAGGATGGTCGCGCCGATCGCGCACACCGTGATCATCGCGCGATGTGGCACGTGGTCGGGCAATGCGGCGAAATCGTCGACCGCCACGGCGTTATTGGTGCGACCTCGGTCGCATCCGTTCCCCCCAACCCCCGCGCGATCAACCGGCCCGCAGGGTAGGGAATGCTAGGCGTTCCTGCCAAGACAGGCAACCCGGTGGCGACAGACGACGTTGTGCCGCGCTACCAGTTTGCACCAGCGGGTTCGCTCGCACGCCTCGGGCTCTGATTGCCAATCGATCGGTTGACGGGGCAAGGTCACTGCGAAACCGTCTCGAACTTGATGTCATCCGCAGCAAGAAAGTAAGTTTCACCACAGAGGCACAGAGGCACGGAGAAGCAGGTCGATGCGCTTCGCGAGAAGCGCAGTCGTCTTCCTTCTCTGTGGCTCTGCGCCTCTGTGTTGAAACTTGCTTGCCGAAGAATCGGGCAGCGCAGTCCTGTCACGAGAGTGCACCGACAAACCGCCCACCTGCGTCACCTGGCGACGCGCGAATGGCGGAGCTCACTCGCGGTCGGGACAGGGTACACCGGTTCCACCCTGCCGCGCGGTGCAAAAAACAGCGTGCCGCCAGAATTGCTTTACAGCACCGAATACTGCACCCGCTCGCGCTTCGTCAGCTTCGGCAGACCCTGCTCGATCACCAGCGACTTGAAGTGCGCGGTCTGCTGGTGCGCCGCGAACGCCGCTTCGTCCTCGAACAGCTCGTAGAACAGGAAGTGCTCCGGATTGGCGACACTGCGATGTACCAGGAACAATTTCACTCCCGGTTCGGTGCGCGCCGCCTCACCCAGCCGTGCGAGGATCTCGGCGACCGCATCCGCCTCGCCGGCCTTGGCTTCCCAGATCGCCGAGATCGCGACGCCGCCGGTGTATTGTTGTGCCTGCATGGTGTCCTCCTGTCGTGCATGATCACGAGCAGGATGTTAGCCGCAATACGGTAGCCGATGTTTCGGGGAACGCCGAACCAACCCGGCGCAGCGGCCTGCGCGCTACCGAAATGACCCGGCGCGGCGCGCTAGAGCATTTTCACGCTGACCGGAAACACCGCCTGTCATTGCCCACACCTGTCATTGCGAGGAGCGCTGCGACGAAGCAATCCCCTGCGTCCCGGCTCGGGGATTGCTTCGTCGCAGCGCTCCTCGCAATGACAAGTGGATCCGGCGATTCCAGTCCGCCCGAAAATGCGCTACTCCGCGCGGATCAACCCGCGATGGCTCGGTGCATCGATGAACGCCAGCACCTCGGCGATCAGCGGATCTTCGCCATACTGCACCCGCATCTCCTCCAGGCGCTGCTTGAACACGCCCTCGTGGCGGAACAGGGCGCGAAACGCCGTATGCAGCCGCCCGATTTGCGTCTTGTCGAACCCGCGCCGCTTCAGCCCGATCACGTTCAGCCCGGCCAGCCGCGCGCGGTTGCCGATCACGCTGCCGAACGGGATCACGTCGGCCTCCACCCCGGACACGCCGCCGATCATCGCCGCGCGCCCGATGCGCACGAACTGATGGATCGCCGCCGCGCCGCCGATCACCGCGTGGTCGGCGATGCTGACGTGTCCACCCATCACCGCGTTGTTCGCAATGATCACGTGATCGCCCACTTGGCAGTCATGCGCCACATGCGCCACCGCCATGATCAGGCAATCCGCGCCGACATGAGTGATGCCGCGCCCGGTCACCGTGCCGCGATGGATGGTGCAATGCTCGCGGATCTGCGTGCGGGCGCCGATCTCGCAGCGAGTCGGCTCACCCTGGTATTTCAGGTCCTGCGGCTCCAGCCCGACCGTGCAGAACGGAAACAGCACCACGTCCGCCCCGATCACCGTGTGGCCGTCCACCACCACGTGCGAAACGAGACGCGTCCCATCCTCGATCACCACATTGGCGCCGACGCTGCACCACGGCCCGATTTTGACACCGGCCCCGATCTCCGCGCCGCGCGCGACGATCGCAGTTGGATGGATCGAGACCGGTACAGTCTTCGGGGCCAGCGCTGGGGTCATCGGATTGCAGACTCGCCATTTGTGTTGCGCCGCCGCAGCCTAGGTGGAGGCCCCAGGATGGCCAACACAATCATTGTTGCATCTTGTATCGTCGATCGGCCCGTAACTGTTTGTTTCATATTGAAATTCTGGCCAAATTGCGGCATCGCCCGGATCGGTGCTCAGCCGATCGGCGGCGCGCGGTCCATGATCATCGCGGCATAGGTGGCCTCGGCGACCGAGCTTGCGTCGACCCGCGCCACCGCGTGGAACTTCCAGACATTGCCGCGGTTGCGCAACTTGGTGCAGTGGATGCGGAGCTGGTCGCCCGGCACCACCGGGCGGCGGAACTTGGCGCCCTCCACCGACATGAAATACACCACGCGGCCGGCGGCGTCGGGACCTAGCGTCTCCACCACCAGGATCGCCGCGGTCTGCGCCATCGCCTCGATGATCAGCACGCCTGGCATCACGGGGTGGTTGGGGAAGTGACCCTGGAAGAACGATTCGTTGACTGACACGTTCTTGACGCCGATCGCCGAGTGGTTGGTCACCAGATCCACCACCCGGTCGATCATCAGGAATGGGTAGCGATGCGGGATCGCCTGCAGGATGCGGGCGATGTCGATGGTTTCGACCGCCGTCCCCGGCGCCGGTGCGCCTGTCGTTTCGATTTCGGATGCATCCATCGCGGTCAGTCCGTGTCCGTCCCCTTGGTCGCCCCAGCTTTATCGCGAACGTCCTTGCTCCCGACGCCCCGGTCGCCCGAGCCCAGTTCACCCGCGTTCCGATCGCCGGCGCCTCGATCGCCCACGCTCCGGTTCCCCGCGCCCCGATCGCCCGCGCCCCGGTCGCCCGCGCCCTTGCCGCCGCCTCGCGCCATGCGGCGCAGGATGGCCACCTCGCGAAAGAACGCCCGCCGAGGCTGCGCCGGGGTGCCGACGACTTCCGTGCCGGCATCCACGTCCGCCATCACCCCGGCCTGCGCACCGATCCGGGCCATGCGCCCGATCCTCAGATGGCCGGTCAGGCCGGCCTGTGGGCCGACCATCACGTGGTCATCCAGGATGGTGGAGCCGGAGACACCCGCCTGTGAAACGATCACGCAGCCGCGCCCGAGGCGCACGTTGTGCCCGATCTGCACCAGGTTGTCGAGCCGCGAGCCAGCGCCGATCACCGTGTCCTGCAGCGAGCCGCGGTCGATTGTCGCGTTGGCACCGACCTCGACATCGTCTTCAAGGATGACGCGGCAGAGTTGCGGCACGCTGTGGAAGCCCTCGCCGGTGATGGCGAATCCGAATCCCTCCTGGCCGATGCGCGCGCCCGGATAGACATAGACCCGGGCGCCCAGCAGCGCGTGGCTGAGGCTGGCATGCGGGCCAATCCGGCAGTCGGGGCCGAGCACCACGCCCGGGCCGATCGTGGCCAGGGCACCGACTCGGCAGCGCGGGCCGATCGCTGCGCCCTCGCCGATCACCGCCAGCGGCCCGATCTCGGCGGTGGGATCGATCATCGCCCCCGCGCCGATCACCGCGCTTGGATGGATGCCGGCGCGGGCCGGCGTCACCGGGTGGAACAGCGCGGCGACCATGGCCCAGGCGACGTACGGTTCGGGCGTGACAACCGCCGCCGCACCCTCGGGCACGCGCGAGGCCATGTCGGGGTGCACGATCACGGCACCGGCGCCGGTCGTGGCCAGTGCGGCCGCGTATTTGCGGTTGTCGAGGAAGCTCACCTGGTCCGCGCCGGCGGTTTGCAGCGGCGCCACGCCGGTCAGCATCAGTCGGCGCGGCGGCGCCTCGGCCTGCGCCGCGTCCGCCACCGCGGCCAGCGTGAACGGTCCGGCGCGCTGGAAGAACCGCGGATCGCCGACGATTTCAGGCCAGTCGGTCACATTGGCTTCGTTTCGGTGGCTTCATCCATTCGGAGATTCATCGATTCGGGGGACTTCATCGAGCCGAGTGTGTTCATTGATCCCGGGGCTTTCATCGAGCCGGGGCAGGCCATCGAGCCAACAACTTTATCGCCCCGAGGTCCTCATCAATTCGCGGACCTCATCCGCTCATGGCTTCTTCGCCGGCGCGGCCTTGGTCGGGGTCGCCGGAGCCGCCGCCGGAGTCGCGGCGGGCGCCGCGGCTTGTGGCTTCAGGTCGAGCACCGAAACCCCGTCAGGTGGGATGCTCACCGAGGGCAACACCTTGTTGAGCTCCACGATCACCTGCGGTGTGATGTCGAACTCCGGCAAATACAGCGCGCTCTGCGGGCCATGCAACACCAGGTTCATCCCGTGGGCAATCGCGACCTGCTGGACCACGTCGCGCAGCGTGCGCTCGATCTGCGCCAGCGCGTACTGGCCGGCTTCCTGGATGATCCGGTTGCGCTCGGCGAACTTGCGCCGGGACTCGGCAACCCGATCCTGCAGCTCGCGCTCCTTGGTGCGGATCTGCTCCGCGGTCATCTTGCCGCGGTCGTTGGTTAGCGCCTGGCCGAGATCACGCAGCGTGGTCTGTTCCTTCTGGGCGTCCTCGTTCAGCTTCTGCCGTCGCACAGCCAGTTGCTTGTCGACCGCCAGATAGGCGGTTGAGCCCCGCATCACGTCCGGCACCGAGATGATGCCCATGATCGCCGCCGGCGGCGAGTTGGTTTTGGGCAGCGGCGGCACCGTGGGTGGCGGCGGCAGCGCCACCTCCACCTGCTGCGGCGTGGCCCCTGTTGTTGTGTCCGCCTCCGCCGGTACGCCCTCGGCCCCAGGCAAAGTGGGCGCGGGTGCGGCCGCGCTGGTGCCGGCCGGCCGCGCGGCTGGGCGCGCCGGGGCAGCCGGGCGCGACTGCCCGGGGATGAAGTAGTCCTGATTCGGCGCCGGCGCCTGCTGGGCATGGCCGGCGGTGAGCGGGGCAAGCAACACGACGGCGATCGCCGCCGTCACTGCCAGGCGGGGACGGGCCAAGCGGGGATGGGCCAAGTGGGGTTGGGCCAAGTGTGGTTGGGCCAAGCGAGGTTGGGCCACGTGGGGATGGGCAAGGCGGGGATGGAGCACTTAGAACCTCGTTCCAAAACCAAAGCGAAATATCTGAGTCTGATCTCCGGCCTGTTTCATCACGAACGGAGTCAGATCGATGTTGATCAAGCCAAACGGCGTCTTCCAGGACACGCCGACGCCGATGCCGATGCGCGGGGCCGTGGACGCGATGATCGGCGGGCAACCACCGGCCGCGGCGGGGCACGAGTTGCGCTCGAACGTAGCTTGGCTCAGTCCGCCGACATCGACAAAGGTGCGCCCGCTGATCCCGAGGTCGGGTGACACCGGCAGGGGGAAACGCAGTTCGGTGGTCCCCGTATACATGACCCGTCCGCCGAGCGGATCGCCCTGCGTGTCATGCGGGCCGGCGCCGCCGGTCTGGAAACCGCGCAGGTTGTCGCCGCCAAGGTAGAACCGGTCGATCAACTGCTCCTGCTGACCCATGTTGAACAGGTATCCGGTACCGGCGGACAACGCGAGCACCCAGTCGGGATTGCCCATCAGGCGCTCGAGCGGGATGTAATACGAAGCGTCCAGGCGCGCACGGACGAACTGCGCGTTGCCGCCCAGTCCGGCGAAATCGGTGCCGAACCGGTAGTAGCCGCCGCTGTGCGGATCGACCTTGCTGTCGCGATAGTCCAGGGCCATTTGCTGGCTCACCTGCGACAGCAGCGTGTAGCCTGCCGCATCCTGGATGTAGAAGCTGGCGCCGGCCACGACATTGAACACGGTGCGGCCGACCAGCGAATAGCTCCAGGTCTGGCTCAGGCGGTCGTTGAAGTTGTAGCCCAGGCGCAGCGCGAAACCCTCGCGCTTCTCGTCGTACGGTTCGGTGCCGAGGTAGTTCGTCTGCACCAGGAACAGGTCCGCGCCGGCCACCAGGTTGCGGTCAAGGAAATACGGATCGGTGACCGACGCGTTGATCGAACTGTCGCGCTGGGCAAGCACGCCGTTGATCCCGGCGTTGATTCCGGTGCCGATGAAGTTGCTCTCGGAAATGCCGGCATCGAGCAGCGCGCCCGCGTCGGTCGCGTAGCCGCCGCCGACCGTGACCGAACCCGTGGACTTCTCCTGCACGGTGGTGGTCAGGATACTCTTGTCGGGTGCCGACCCCGGGGTCGGCTGGATCGTCACCGTGTTGAAGTAGCCGAGATCCTGAAGACGCTGACGGCTGCGGCGCACCACCTCGGGGTTGAACGCATCGCCCTCGGCCAGGCGGAATTCCCGGCGGATCACCTTGTCCTTGGTGCGCACATTGCCAGTGATGTCGATCCGCTCGACATAGAGGCGCGGGCCCTCGGTGACATTGAACACGATGTCAATAGTCTTCGTGTCGGGATGCCTGGTGACGTCGGGCTTGACGTCGACAAAGGAAATGCCCCGCGCGCGCACGTCGGATTCGATGGCGTCCGCGCTACGCCCGACCGCGTCGCCGTCGTACCAGTCCCCCTCGTCCATCTGCAGGTCCGTGCGCAGCGACTCGCCGTCCACGCCACGCAATTGCGAGCTGATGGTGATCTTTGCGTTCCGGTAGCGCTCGCCCTCGTGCAGGCTGAACGTAAGGAAGAAGGCGGTGCGATCGGGCGCCAGCTCGGTCGTGACGTCGGCAACGTTGAAGTCGGCGTACCCGTTCTTCAGGTAGTAGCGACGCAGCAGCTCCTTGTCGAAGTTGATCCGGGCAGGATCATATTCGTCGGAGGTCGACAGAAAGCGCCACCAGGTGTGCTGGCGGGTGTTGACCACTTCCCCCAGCCGGCTCTCGCTGAAGGCATGGTTCCCGACGAAGCCGATGTGGGCGATGAACGCGCTCGGCCCGTCGGTGATCTTGAAGATGACGTCGACGCGATTCTGGCTTTGGCGGATGATTTGTGGTGTCACCACCGTCGCGAACCGTCCGCGCTTGGCATAGGCATCCAGGATGCGCTGCCGATCCGCCTCGGCGGCGGCGGGCGTGAACACGGACCGCGGGCGAAGCTGCACCACCTCCTTCAACTGGTCGTCACTCTCGATGCTGTTGCCCTCGTAGGCGACGCGGTTGACGAGCGGATTCTCCACCACCTTGACGACCAGCGTGTCGCCCTGCCGCGTCAGGTTGACGTCCTGGAACAGACCGGTCGCATAGAGGGTCTTCAGGCTGCGATCGATGCGGCCGGCATCGAACGGGTCGCCCGGCCGCACCAGCATGTAGGACAGGATGGTGCCAGACTCGATGCGTTGGTTGCCCTCAAGCCGGATCGACTGGATCGTGCCGGGCGCCGGAATCGGCGTGGCAGGCGCGCCGCCGACGGCGCCACCCGGAGCGGCCGCGCTCGGTCCAGCGCTTGGTAAGCTGGTGCCTGGCGAGCCGGTGGGCGAGCCAGCGGGTGCGGCCGGCGGCAACTGTGGCACCGGCGTCGCGCGCGGTGGCACCTGCACAGTCGGCAGCGGGGGCGCGCTCTGGGCGGCGGCGGGGCTGATCCGCATCGCAAGAGGCAGCAGCGCAAGGGCCAGCAGCACGGCGCGAATGCAAAGCAAAAAGCGAACCCCCCTACTACGGCCAAACCCCGAGTTCGCGCCGCCTCGGTCAGGGCGGGGTTTGTCAGGCACGCGGACAATAGCCGCGCTCGCCGCGCAACGCTAGCCAACGCGCCAGAGCAATCGCGTGAGCGAAGCAAGGCCAAGGGCTCCGCCC
>PLXO01000211.1 GCA_003151425.1 Acetobacteraceae bacterium | reverse complement strand
AGGGCGGAGCCCTGACCTTGCTTGCCAGGCGTGCCAGCGCGCCGCCGACGCCGGATGGCATCAGGTACATGCAGGCGATCAGGATCATGCCGTAGACCGCGCCTGGGGCGGCCTTGGAGACCTGATCCGCCAGGTTGGGGATGAATTCGATGAACACTGCGCCGAACAGTGCGCCGGGGATCGAGGCGACGCCGCCCACCACCAGGCCGACGAACAGGGTGATCGAAACGAAGACGGAGAAGCTGTCGGGGGCGACGAATTGTATGGCGATGGCGCCGAGCGAGCCGGCAACGCCGGTGCACATTGCGCTGACGGCGAAGGTGCGGGTTTTCAGCAGCGCGATGTTGATGCCCATCGCCTCGGCTGCCAGCGCGTGGTCGCGGATTGCCATCATTGCCCGGCCGATGCGCCCGCGCGTCAGGTTCCAGGCCAGCAGGAAGATCAGTGCACCGACCGCCAGGGTGAACAGGTACAGCCACTGATCGGGGCTGATTGGCAGGCCGAACGGCGGATCCGGCTTGTCGATCACCAGCCCCTGCACGCCGCCGGTCCACTGCTCCACCGCCTTGTGCTTGAGCACCTGCGGCACGGCGACGGCGAGCGCGAAGGTGGTCAGCGCCAGATAGAGCCCGCCGAGGCGCAGCGCCGGCAGCCCGATCAGGAAGCCGAAGCCGGCGCAAACCAGCGCGGCCACCGGCAGGGTCGCCCAGTATGGAACGTTCCACGATGTCATCAATACGCCGGTAGTATAGGCACCGATCGCATAGAACGCGCCGTGGCCGAGCGAGATCTGTCCGTTGATCCCGGTCAGCACCGTCATGCCCAGGATCGCGATGGCGTAGACCACGACCATGGTGAGCTGGAACAGGTGGTAGTCGCTGAACAGGAACGCCGCCGCGACCAGGGCGGCGAGGACGATTATGGCCCCGGGCATGGTCCCGGCCAGGGATCCGGCCAGGGTCCTGGGGAGGGCCCCGGGAAACGCCGTCTCCAGAGTCTTCGGCGGCGTCTTGCGCATCCGCTACACCCGGCTCTGCACGGTGCGGCCCAGCAGGCCCGATGGTTTCACCACCAGCACGCAGACGATGATGATGAGGGCCACGGTCAGCTTGAGCTCGGTGCCGACGACGTAGGCGCCCATCAGGTTCTCGATCACGCCGACGGCGAAACCGCCGAGCACGGCGCCGAGCGGGCTGTCGATCCCGCCCAGCAGGGCGCCGGCGAAGGCGTAGAGCAGGATGCCCGCCATCATGTTGGGATCGAGGAAAACGATCGGCGCCACCATCATTCCGGCGATGGCGCCGATCGCCGCCGCCAGGCCCCAGCCCAGCGCCAGCATCCAGCCGACGCGAATGCCGACCAGCCGCGCCGACACCGGATTGAATGCGGCCGCGCGCATCCCGAGGCCGAGCCTGGTGTGGCGGAAGAACAGATACACCGCGCTTAGTACGATCAGCGTCACCGCGGTCGAGCCCAGCTCGTGGGCCGAGACGAAGCCGCCGAACATCGGCTTGCCGCTGCCGAACGGGCTGGGGAACTGCTTGATGGTGTAGTCGAACAGCCAGCCCGACAGACTGTTAATGATCAGCAATAATCCGACGAACACGCCGACCGAGGCGAGCACCGGGGCATTTTCCATCCGGCGCATCAGGATGCGCTCGATGGCGACGCCGATGGCGAACGAGATCGCGACCGCGCCGACGAACGCCACCCAGTAGGGCAGGCCGGCATTGATCAGGGTAAGCGCGATATAGGTGGAGAACGTTGCCATCTCGCCCTGGGCGAAATTCACGTGGTGCGTCGCCTGGTAGATCATCACCAGCGCGAGTGCCACCGAGGCGTAGATGCCGCCGGTGGCGATGCCCGAGATGACCTGGTGCAGCACGCCTTGCATTATGCGCGTCTCGCGCCGGGCTGTGGGCTGGAGCGTCGGACCGTCCGCAAGAACGTTTCACCACAGAGACACCGAGGCACCGAGAAGGACGACGGCTGCGCGTCGCGCAAAGCGCATTCGATTTCTTCTCTGTGCCTCTGTGTCTCTGTGGTGAACCTTGCCTTCTTGCGGACGATCCAACGCCGCGGGCTAATCCCGCGAGACCGTGTGATGCGTGCGGTCTGCAATGCTGTCATCGCCATGTCTTAATATCCCCAACCCTAATATCCAAGATACGACCGACGTACCGCCTCATCACGGCGAATCGCTTCGGCCGGGCCGGCGACGACGATGCGGCCGGTCTCCAGCAGGTAGGCATGATCGGCAAAGTCCAACGCCAGCGAGGCGTTCTGCTCGACCAGCAGCATGCTGACGCCCTCATCGGCACGGATGCGCCGAAGGATGACAAAGATTTCCGCAACGATCAGCGGCGCCAGGCCGAACGACGGCTCGTCCAGCAGCAGCAGGCGCGGACGCAGCACCAGCGCGCGCGCGATCGCCAGCATTTGCTGCTCGCCGCCTGACAGCGTGCCGGCCTGCTGGCGCAGCCGCTGCGCCAGGCGCGGGAAGTAGTCGAACATGCGCTGAATGTCGGCGCGTGCTTCCTGCGTCGGCCGTGTATAGGCGCCGAGACGAAGGTTTTCCTCGACCGTCAGCTCCAGGAACGTTCCGCGTCCGTCCGGCACGTGCCCGACGCCACGGCGCACAATGTCCTCGGTCGCCGCGGTATCGATGCGCTCGCCGCCCAGGCGGATCTCGCCGCTGCGGCGCAGCATGCCGCAGATGGCACGCAGCGTGGTGGTTTTGCCGGCCCCGTTGGCGCCCAGCAGCGCCGTCACCCCGCCCTGCTCGACCGCGAAGTCGATGCCGTGCAACACGCGCGTCTCGCCATAGCCGGCGTACAAGCCCTTTGCCTCAAGCAGTGGCGGCGCCTGACGCAGTGCGGCCGCCTCACGCAGTGGCGGCGTCTCAAGCGGTGTCGGCGCCTCAGGCAGCGGCGGCATGCGCGTCCCCCAGATAGGCGCGGATCACCTCGGGCTCGTTGCGCACCTGGTCCGGCGTGCCGTCGGCGATCTTGCGGCCGAATTCGAGCGCAACGACGCGGTGCGAGACGCGCATCACCAGGTTCATGTGGTGCTCGACCAGCAGGATGCTGAGCGCGAAATGCGCCTGGATGCGTTGCAGCAGGGCGGCAAGGTCATCCACCTCGCTGTGGTTGAGGCCACCGGCGGGTTCGTCCAGCAGCAGCAGCCTGGGCGTGCCGATCAGCGCGCGCGCCAGCTCGACGCGCTTCTGGGTGGGGAAGGGCAGGCTGCCGGCCTCGACTGTCGCGACGCCGCCCAGGTCGAGCAGGTCCAGCAGCGGCGCCAGCCGCGCGGCGGCCTGCTGCTCCTCGCGCCGCACCGCAGGCAGGCGCAGCGCATTGGCGATGAAACCGGAACGACCATTGTGATGCGCGCCGACCAGCACGTTGTCGCGCACGCTCAGGCGGCGGAACAGCGCGACGTTCTGGAAGGTGCGGCCGATGCCCAGGCTTGCCATGCGGTGGCGCGGCACGCCCGTCAGCCTGGTGCCGTCGAAGGTGATATGGCCCGCGCTAGCCCGATAGAAGCCGCTGATGCAGTTGAACAGCGTGGTCTTGCCGGACCCGTTGGGCCCGATCAGGCCGCAGATCTGGTCGCGACCGACATCGAAGGAGACGCCGTTCAACGCCACCACGCCGCCGAAGCGCACGGCGACATCGCGCACGCACAGCAGGGGCCGCGAGTCGGCGTGCCGCATCAAGCGGGGTCTCGGCCGCGCCGGGGGGTGAGCATCGGCGCGGCCGAGGCGCGGCTAGGAGCTTGCGCCTTCGATCACCGGGCCGAAGCGCACCCAGGTCTTGCCGTCCCATTTCAGGAGCTGCATCGCGCGGATCGGATGGAAGTTGGTCGGGCTGGTGTTCACCTTGATGCCGGGCAGCAGCGTCGGCAGTTCGAAGTCGCGCAGGTTGGCGGCCTGCTTCATGACATTCTCACGCGAGAAGTCGCCGTTGCATTGCTTCAGCACCTGCAACATCGTTTTGCTGACGCCGTAGGCGTAGACGTAGCCGCTGTCCGTCAGGTCGGCGCCCGGCATGTTCTTCGCCATGAAGTCGCGCCACTCCTGCATGCCGGGATCGTTCGCCCAGGTCGGATCGACCGGGTCCTTGCGATAATCCGTGCTCAGAATGCCGACCGCCTTCTCCGCGCCGGCCGGCGTGATCACCGCACCAACCGAGGTCGCAACGTTGGTCAGGAAGAAGGTCGGCTTCCAGCCCAGCTCATAGACCTTGCGGATCGCCATGGCGGCGAATTTCGGGATCGCGGCGACCAGCAGCACATTGGCGCCGGAGGCCTGCAGCGTGTTGAGCTGGCTGTCCACCGTGGCGTCGGTGGCCTCGTAGCTCGCGGTGACTGACATATTGGCGAACTTGTCACCCAGTACGTCCTTCACGCCGGCCGGGTAGTCCTTGCCGAAATCATCGTTCTGATAGAGGATCGCGATCTTCGGTTCCTTGACGTTTTGCAGCATATACTTGGCGTAGATCTGCGCCTCGGTGCGATAGCTCGGCTGGAAGCCCATGGTCCACGGGTAGCGCTTGTAGTCGCCCCACTTGTCCGCGCCGGTGGCGATGAACAATTGCGGCACCTTCTTCTGGTTCATGTAGGGCTGGATCGCCGTGTTGCTCGGCGTGCCGAGCGTGTTGAACAGGAAGGTGACCTGGTCCTCCTCGATCAGCCGGCGCACCTGCTCCACCGTCTTCGGCGGGAGGTAGCCGTCGTCATAGGAGATGAAGGTGATCTTGTGGCCCGCGACGCCCCCCTGCTCGTTGACCATCTTGAAGAAGGCGGTTTCCAGCTTGCCGATCACGCCATAGGCCGAGGCCGGGCCACTATAGGCGATGGTGTGGCCGATCTTGATCTCGGTGGCCGTCACTCCGGGGGTGACTTGCGCAGCCGCCGGCGTCGATGCCAGGCCGGCGGCCAGAACCGCGCCGATCGCCACTGCTGTGAGCCGAAGCTTCATTTCAACGCCCCCCGTGTTCTTGGTTGCTTGAGCCGCGGGCACGCCCGCGAGCGATTCCAGCCTCTCTGTGGACAGCTTATGGGGAGGTTCGCGGCCTTGCAACGGCTCAGCGACACGGCCCGGGGGCGGGAGCACTGATCGTCGCACCTTCCCAAACCGGACGTCACTCGGAATGCATCCCCCGCGCTTCCGGCAGCATTTGCCGCTGCTCCGTCAGGACGGCGTCCATGGGAATGTCGTGCGGCTGCGGATTGATCGTCTGCAACGCCGCGAAGTCGTAGCCGACGCCGATCGCGATCGGTCGCGGCCGTATGGCGGCGAGGGTCCGGTCAAAATAGCCGCCGCCGTAGCCGAGCCGGTAGCGATCGGCGTCGAAGCCGACCAGCGGCGCCAGCACGACCTCCGGGGCGATCACGCGTCGCTCGGCCGGAACCGGAATGTTCCAGAAACCCGGCCGCATTTCCGCATCCGGCGTCCAGTGCCAGTATTCCAGCGGTGCTCCCGGCTGCACCACCACCGGCAGGCACAGCGTCGCGTCACCCGACCGCGCCAGGGCGCGCGCCCAGGGCAGCAGGTTGATCTCGTGGCGGATCGGCCAATAGAAGCCGATGACGGATCGGCCAAGTGTCGCCCGCAAGCGGTTCAAGCGGTCACCGATGATCTCGGCCGCCTGTCTGCGGAGCTCGAGCGGCACGGTCTGGCGCCGGGCAATGAGATCGGCTCGGCGTTGCCGGCGCCAGGCCGCGACCGCCTTGTCCATCAGGCTGCGTCCATTATGCGGCGTTCATCAGGTACGTTCATCACGGAAGTTCATCATTTATGGGTCCATCACGAAGCCGATGCAATCGCCGCGCGGCGCGATTTTGGCGGTGGCACGATGCCCAGCATCGCGGCAAGCCGGCGTCGCGGCGCTACCAGATCGGCCAGCGTGGTGTGGTCCAGCACCGCAAGAAATGCCGCCAGCGCCTCGTGCAAGGCGTGTTGCAGCACGCAGGCGCCGCCGATCGCGCAGGTGCCGGCGTCGGCGAAGCACGGCACCAGCGCCAGGTCCGGCTCGGTGCGCCGGACCACGGCGCCGATGTTGATCTGGCCAGCGGGTTTCCTCAGGCGCAAGCCACCATTCCGCCCGCGCATCGTCTCGATCTCCCCGGCGACGCCGAGCTGATGCGCGACCTTCGTCAGGTGCGCCTCGGAGATGCGGTAGGTATCGGCGATCTGCGCGATGGTCGCTTGCCGCCCGGCGTTGAGCGCCAGGTAGATCAGGGTCCGCAGCGTGTAGTCCGTATAGGCGGTCAGTCGCATGACGTGGCTGCCTGGGGCGGAGGCGTCGCCGGCCGGGCGGGGCGGCGCATGCCGTCCGGCGGCGCGTCGAGGCGATGGAACACCGCGAGCTCCAGGCTCATGGCGATCCGCTTGGCTTTGGCGACAAACGCCGCGGCGAGCTCCGGCGTGAACAATGCCGTCGCCGTGGCTTCGAACAGCGCCAGCCATTGCGCGAACATCGGCCGGTCCAGGCCTTGCACGGCGCGATGGATTTCGACCGGGTTGCCGGAGTAGGCGCCCGACGCCTGCATGACCGAGGACCAGAATCGCCGCATCGTCGCGAGATGCCGCGGCCATTCGTCGGGCGCGATGGCGCGCTCGAAGACCGGCGCCAATACGGCGTGGCGGCGGATGGCGGCATAGAACCGGTCGATCAGCAGCGCGATCGAGTCGTCGGTGATGCAGGAAATTCGCGACGCCGTGACGCCGGACATGGGTCTACCTCGATGATAGGCAACGCCACGGCGGCTGTCCCGCGTGCGCATCGCGATAAGCTATATCTCCAATCCATCTTATTGCGACGTATGGGCTGAAAGCAATAGGCGGAATGCAGGTTTTATCCTGCGACGACGCCACCGGAGCATTTTCGCGCTGACCGGAAACGCCAAACCGCCATTGCGAGGCGTGCAGCGACGAAGCAAGCTCCCGCGCCCGAGGCTGGGGATTGCTTCGTCGCTGCGCTCCTCGCAATGACAAGTGCCGCCGGCGATTCCAGCCTGCGCGGACCGGCGACTGCGCGGTCCTGACGCACCGGGTCACGGAGATGGCGTCGTAGCCGCTTGGGGGCCCGCGGATAGCGACGCAGGGCGGCCGGCGTGTCAGCTGCGCGTCGACATCACCCGCGCGTAGAAGCCGATGCAGACCGCCACGAACGCCGCGAGACCCAGCAACACCGAAGCGTTTTCGAAGCCGGGGCCGACCACGGACAATGGCGCCTGGTTGCCGCTGGCGCCGATGATGCCGGCCATGAGCACCCCGACCATGCTTTCGCCGACGATCATGCCGGAGGCCAGCAGCACGCCTCGACGTCGCGGGCGGGCCATGAACTTCTCCAGCGCCTCCCGCGCGCCCAGCGGGATCGTCTCGGACACCAGGATCAGCCCCTGCTTGATCTGCAGCCGTCGCGCGATCAACCAGCCGATGAACGAGCCGATGACGATGGTGACGGTGATCGAGGGCGGCAGATAGATGCCCATGCCGACCGCCAGCACCGGCAGCCGCGCCGCCCCGCCCCGGCGCTCCAACAACTGGTCGATCACGACGGCCGCGACGCCGATTGCAACGCCGATCAGAATCATCGTCCAGTCGAGCTGGTGCGTGAAGATGCCGGTCGCGATCGCCGTCATCAACGTGGCCTGGGGCGCGGCCAGCGCCTGCATTGGGTCCATGCCGGCACGCGGCAGGGCGCCGACGAAGCCATAGGCGGCGTAAAGCAGATCGAGGATCGGCGGGATCACCAGCGCACCCGCGAGGCAGCCCAGGACCAGCGCCACCTGCTGGCGCGATGGTGTGGCCCCGATCAGTTGGCCCGTCTTAAGGTCCTGCAGGTTGTCGTTGGCGATCGCCGCGATCGCGACCACCACCGTCGTCGTGAACAAGGCGATCCCGATCCCCAGCTTGCTGCCTTCCGGGGTGGACAGCATGCCGCTGCCGCTCATCAGCGCCAGCTCCAGCAGGGACACGGCCGTCACCCCGACGATGCCGATGCCCGAGATCGGGCTGGCTGACGATCCCACGAGTCCCGCCATGTAGCCGCAGGCGGCCGCGATCAGGAACCCGAAGATGAAGGCGAACAGCACGCCACAGATGGTCAGTGCCCAGAACAACTTGCCGGTGATCGGCACCCCAGCACTCGAGATGAACGAGACGAACAAGACCATCATCGGCACGGCAAGTATCAGGGTGCATGCGGCGACCCACTGGAAGGGGATGTCACGCTCGACGCGCGGGATCGCGGGATCACGCCCGGCGCGGACATTGCGCATGGCGCGCAGCGAGGTGCGAACGCCCTCCGCGATCGGGCGCAGCAGGCCCAGCAGCGTCCAGATCGCGCCAATGCCGATCGTGCCCGCGCCGATGAAGCGGACCTGATGGCTCCAGATGCCGGTTGCGAAGGCCGCGACCGTTGATCCCGCCGGCATCGGTGTCATCGCGGTCAGGATCGGGACGGCGACGCCCCAGGCCAGGACCACTCCCAGCAGCATCGCCAGCCCGGCGACGATGCCGATGAGATAGCCGGCGCCGACCAAGGCGAGGGAGTAGCCGGTGACCAGCCGGAAGACCGCGCCACCGGCGGTGAACCACCAGCTCAAACCATCGGAGAACAGTCGCATGCCGGAGACCAGAAAGCTGAAGCCCGCCCCGACCGCGCCGCCGATCGCGATATCGGCTAGTCCTGGTTCCGCGCCATCCGGCGCGGCGTCGGTCGGTTTCGCCAGGGCCGGCTGACGACTGCCGGCTCGCAGGATCTCCGCCGCGGCGACGCCCTCGGGATAGACGAGGCTGCTCTCCACCACCAGCGCCCGGCGCAGCGGTATCGAATACATCACGCCCAGGGTGCCGCCGACAGCACAGATCCCCGCGGTCTGCCAGAACGGAAACCCATGCCAATGGCCGATCATGACCAACCCCGGCACGACGAAGATGATCGCCGAGAGCGTGCCGGCCGCGGACGCCTGCGTCTGCACCATGTTGTTTTCCAGGATATTCGAATCCCGGGCGAGCCGCAGCAGACCCATCGACATGACCGCGGCGGGAATCGACGAGGAGAAGGTCAGGCCGACCTTCAAGCCGAGATAGACGTTCGAGGCGGTGAAGATGACGGTGATGAGCGCGCCGAGGATCATGCCTCGCAGCGTCAGTTCCCGCAGGGTTCCATCCCCTGTGTCGACGTGCCCTGTGCCAAGCTGTGGCATCGCCCTGCTGTCCTGATCGCGGAGAAAGTCTACGGCTCGCTGTTGAGTACGCGGCGGCACGCCGTTCCGGCTGTGTATCCGTATAATCGCCGTCGGCCAAGGGGCCGCGCCAGCCTCGGAAACTACTCATCCGCTTTGGTGCATCGATCGGGGTAGGTTGAGACGACGTGCACAAAAATGGCAACTGCCCTGGTGTCGCTTCCCAGGGCGATCGCATTTGGCATGATGCGTCGGTGCAGGTGCCGCAGATATGTATCGTGCGGTGATCGAAATAAATCCACCAGACAACCACGCAATCAAGCTTTAACACAGATTATCGAGGATAAGCAGATTTAGCCACGGATTCACTCAGAAAGACAATCATGGTGCTTCGCGCAAACTCCTTGCCTGGCTTTGCGCCAAAGCGCCGTCACTTCCTTTCAGCGTAATCCGTGGCTAAATCTGCTTATCCTCGAAATCTGTGTTACAGCTTGATTGCATGGCTTTGCCGCCCACCAGCACGGATACAGCCCCGCAGCACACCAAATGCCACACACAAGGCCAAGTGCGATCCCCCTGCCTAGCTTCCGTGCGCGACGATCGGCTGCAGGATGTTCTGCAGCCCGGTACACATGATCTGCACGCCGATGCACAGCAGCAGGAAGGCCATGATCCGGCTGAAGTTGCGGGTGCCCCTGGTGCCTAGCCGCTCGATCACCCGGTCCGCCCAGTGATAGGCGAGCCAGACCAGCATGGCGATCGCCACCGCGGCGAGGCTGAGGCCGGCAAAGAATTCGATCGTGCCCACGCCGGACTCCGGCCGCAGCGAGGCCAACGCGATCGCCACCGCGATGGTGCCGGGTCCGGTGGTCAGCGGCATGGTCAGCGGGAAGAAGGCGATGTCCTCAAGGTCGGTCGCGTCGGCCTGCCGCCCCTTCCGCTCCTCCTCCTGCTCGGGCGTCATCAGCAGACGCCAGGCGCTGAACGCGACGACCAGCCCGCCGGCGACCCGCAGCGCGCCCAGGGTGATCCCGAAGAAGTTCAGCACGTAGCCGCCGAACCACAGCGAGACCAGCAGCACGGACAGCGCATAGAGTCCGATTCGCCGCGCGAGCTGCGCCCGCTCGGCGTGGGATCGGTCCCCGGTGATGTGGCTGAAGATGATCGCCCCGCCCAGCGGGTTCACGATGGAGAACAGCGCCGGAAAGGCCACCAGCAAGGCCCCGACCACGCTTCCGAACGGCAACGGCAAGAAGCTCATTCGGTCTGCTTTGCACCGTGCTGCCGGCGATGGCCAGGGAAGACTGCGCGCGCCGATGCTGTTGGCGGCGAGGTCCGACAGGTGCACGCGAACTAGCCGACTTCCGCAGTTTCGTATAGGCGAATGTTGGTTTCAATCACGCAGGTGCATAGACGAGTAAAGTTCGGCCTGGCTAACGCCTGCCGGAGCGGATCCCTGGGTGGCGCAAGCCCCTGTCAGTCACGGTGGAGGACGTCGTCGCGACGCACGATCGAATCGCTGGCGGCATTTATGGAACCCCATGCATCGAGTCGATTCCGCTTTCTGCACTTTGTGGGGAACAGGTCTTCTGCAAGCTGGAGGCGCAGCAGCGCGCCGGGAGCTTCAAGGAGCGCCGCGCGCGCAACGCGCTGATGCTGCTTTCCCAAGAGCAGAAGCAGCGCGGCGGCATTTCCGCCTCGGCGCCGAACGACGCGCGCGACAGCACAGCGTCCGACGTCGCGCGCGACGGCACAGCGTCCTACGTCGCGGGCGATGGCGCAGGCGAGTCGTCGTCGCGCGCGCCGGCGAACGGATCCTGCGGATAGGTGACCGCGACCAGCGTCAGCCCACCCGCCGGCGCGGTCGGACCCGCCGCCGCGCGATCGCGCGCCGCCAGCGCGAGCCCGACGCGGCGCTCCGGCCAACTGCCATCGCCCACCAGGCGCAGCGTGCCGACCAGGTTGCGCACCTGATGGTGCAGGAAGCTGCGCGCCTGCGCGGTGACGGTGATCATGTCGCCATCGCGCGTCACGTCCAGCCGGTCCAGCGTGCGCAGCGGCGACCTCGCCTGACAGGCGGCGGCGCGGAATGAGGTGAAATCGTGCCGCCCGACCAGCCCCTGCGCTGCGCGATGCATCGCCGCCGCATCGAGCGGCTTCGGGATGTGCCAGACCCGTCCGGCCAGGAGTGTCGGACGCGCCCGGCGATTGAGGATGCGGTAGCGATAACTGCGCCCAATCGCGGAGAAACGCGCGCTCCAGCCGTCCGGCGCCACGGCGGCCCGCAGCACCACGATCGGATACGGTTTCATGTGAAAGTTCAGCGCCTCGCGAAGGCGGTCCGGGTCGAACGGGGTCTCCAGCGTCAGTTGCGCGACCTGGGCCTCGGCGTGCACGCCGGCATCGGTGCGGCCGGCGACGATGGTTGGTGCCGGCGTTCCGTGACTGAGGCGTGCAGCGGCGGATTCAAGCACCGCCTGAACCGACAGGCCGGTGGCTTGTCGCTGCCAGCCGACAAACGGGCCGCCGTCGTATTCCAGGAGCAAGGCCCAGACGGTCATGCGGCGTGAGCTCCCCGGGCGTGCCGCTGGCGTCCGCTTTGGGCGGTTACATTCTCCCCCTCCCCTTGAGGGCTACGGCTGTCACACATCTGCGGAACGACTTGCCAACCCGGCCGAGTTCAGAATCGATGCCCGGGACGACGTGGCATAGGGTGTGATTCGCATGATCGGTGCAGACCTTGGGCGGTTTGGGGACAAGCGGCTGGCGTGTGTGGGCGGGGCGCTGCTGGATGCGATGCAGCGCCATCGGACGCTGTGCGTGCACCGGCTGGCGAAGGACCGCAACCAGGCGATCCAGTTTGGCCGTTTCCTGGCCAATCCGGCGGTGACGGCGCAGGAGATGCTGACGACGGCGGGGCGGCAGACCGACCAATGCGTGGCCGGGCGGCACGTGCTGGCGATTCAGAGCCTCCCCCCGGGCGCTTGTCCCGGGGGACACCACCGAGTTGCATTTCCCCACCCACACGGCCAGCAAGCGCGGCTTCGGCAAGGCCGGCAATGGCGAGGATCTCGGCCTGTTCCTGCATCCGGTGCTGGCGGTGGACGCGGATGCCGGCGGGATCATTGGGCTGGTGGATTGCGCCGTGCTCAACCGCACCGACGGCAAGGTGGCGGACCACAAGCAGCGGGGCGCGGAGGAGAAGGAGCCGCGCCCCCCGGGTCAAGCCCCATAGGCGCCAACTTAATTTC
>PLXO01000224.1 GCA_003151425.1 Acetobacteraceae bacterium | reverse complement strand
CGCGCGCGCGCCGTCCGCACCCGCGACCCCGACCGGGTTTGCCGCCCGGCCGCAGCCGCAGGAGGCCGGGCCATTCGATTTCGAGGACGAACCGCCGCCATCCGCGCCACCCCCCAGGCCCGTAACCCCCCGGCCTGCTGCCGCCGCGCCGGCCCAGGCCGCCGCTATGCCGGGCGCCGCCATGCCGGGCGCGCCTATGCCGGGCGTCCCAACGGCGGACGCGGCCGCTCTGCTCGCCGCATTCCTCGAGGGCGCGGGGGTAGCCGGGCTGGCGCTCGGCCCCGATCCGGAACATGCGATGCGCGAGGCGGGCGCCGTGTTCCGCGCCCTGGTTGAGGGGATTCGTCTGGTGCTGATCTCGCGTGCCTCGATCAAGAACGAGCTGCGCGTCGAACAGACCATGCTGCGCGCGCGCGACAACAACGCGTTAAAGTTCTCGGTCACCACCGAGGATGCGATCGCTGCACTGTTGCAACCGTCGCGCCCCGGCTACAAACTGCCGCTCGATGCAACGACGGAGGCGTTCGACGACGTTCGCTCGCACGAGATGGCTGTCATGGCGGGCGTGCAGACCGCGCTGATGGGCCTGCTGAAACGGTTCGAGCCGGCGGCGCTGGAGAAACGCCTGGAACCTGGCATGCTCGGCAGCATCCTGCCGTCGGCCCGCAAGGCGCGCACCTGGGAGCTGTTCTGTACCACCTACCATACGATCGCCACCGAGGCGCAGGAGGACTTCCAGTCGGTGTTCGGGCGCGAGTTCGCCCGCGCCTATGATGCCCAGATGCAGAAGCTCTGACGCCGATCCTGGTGGAGGCGGCCGTTCGGCGGTGAATTCACCGGGGCTTGGGCGGTCTCATCATCGCCGGCACGGGGCGTTCCAGCCAACGCGTCACGTGCCAACCTGGACCAGATAGACTCCTACGCCTGGTATCCGGTGGCACGGTTCCGGCAAGGAAAATCTGCGACACCGGTTGCATCCCCTGATCGGCGTTTAATGCTTCGCCGGATCGTCGGGCGGCCGGCATGAATCTTGGTTTGGCGCGCGGCCGCGCGCGGTTTGCTTTGGGCAACCGCGCGCGCGATGCGGACCGACGCCAGCGTTGCAACGATCCAGAGTTGCAATGGGCCAGGGTTGCAACGGCCCAGCGTTGGCGCTGGTTGATATGATCCGCCTTTGACATGGATCAATGCGTGCAACCACTGCGCTCCTAGCATCGCGGGCCACCGGGGCAAGATGCTCAGCCGACCGACCGCAACCGGCCAGTGGGCCGAGCGGACAAAAAAGTTGGTGTGTCATGAACGATGACCGTTCCATCCGCCTATCCGGCGCGGTCCCGGCCAGGCAACACACCGAACGATATCACCGCGCGCGCCGTGGCGCCGTTCGATCGGTGGTGGCAGCGTTCGGCGCCCTGCTCCTGGGCCACGCGACGGCGCAGGCCCAGACGATCACGGCGACCTCGGCGCAGGACTACGTCACCGCGATCACCGACGCCAACAACACCGGCAAAACCGTGACCGTGATCAACAAGTCCGGCGCCTTGATCTCGCTCGGCGGCGTGAGCTTGCCGGCGCTCACCAACGGCGGGCTGCAGGTCGGCGACGGCAGCACCGCCTCGCCGATCACCGGCGGCACGATCACCAACAACACGCAGCTTACGTTCTTCCCGTCCCTGTTCCCAGGCGACACCGACACGACCAACATCGCCGGCGGTGGCGCGGTGACGGTGAACCTCGCCAATTACAATTGCCTTCTATGGCCCCGCGTGGCTGCTGTCGTGCCGGCGTCCCGGGTGAGTAAATACCAGCGGTTTGATCCAGATCAGGGTATTGACGGCAGGCCGTTAGTAGAAGGTCGGCCGCTGCGGTGATCAGCCGCGGTTCTAATCGTGTTCAGCGCACGTCGCCGACTCGTGCTGTCTACACACAACCGGAGGCATCAATTGTCTCGCACTCACCCAGACCACAGCACCGCGGCATCCCTGGTCTTCATTCTGATCATGGCTGCCCTGTCGCTGATACCAGAGCCATCACACGCAGACCTCATAACAAGCGGGTGCGCGTCGGCGAGTTCATGCACGGTTGCCGAGCTGGGCAGTGGCGCGTCGTTCCGGATGGGAGACGTGTATGTTTCGAACTGGTCGGTCAAGACATCGTCGTTCGATCTCACCGGACTCACGATACAGTTCGGTGGCACACCATCATCCGCAGAGATGGATTTGGTTCCTACCGTTCGTGTGCTTACAGTGTCGAACTATTCCTCGGCTTCGATGACTTTCGCTTTCGAGGCAACCGGCCTGGATGGGGTCATTACGAATGTCGAACCACGCCTCGGCGTCAGGGCTGTGTCGGGCTATTCGTGGGATTCACCGGTAATCTGGCAATCTACCTTAATAGGGACGAGTCCGGGCACCGCAGATCTGGGCACAATCAATGAGACTTACACTCTCTACGGGCCTAGCGGCGGCGGTTCCATCGATGTCCCTGACAGAAAAAGCGTCTGGGTCACGACGACCTACGGGCTGTCAGCGAATTCTGGGTACGCGGAGGGCGGTACCTCGACGGCTATGGCTTCGGCGGTGCCTATAGGGGGATTTTCGTGACAACGCCGGCCACCAACATCGACACAGCGCAACCGTCCTATCTGGCCAGCAATCTCGGCACATTGGTCAATCCGGTGTTCCAGGGCGGCACGCTGACGATGAACGTCGCCGCTGCGAGTTATTCGCAAGGCTTCACCCTCGACAGCTCCGGCACCAACACGATAGATCAGAACGATAACGTCTCGACGTTCTCCGGCGTGTTCTCCGACGCAGCGGACGGCACGCCCGGCAGCATCATCATTGCCAACAGTGGAACCGACGGTGCGGTCATCTTTACCGGCAGCAACACCTATACCGGCGTCACCACGATCGGTCCTCGCGCGGTCCTGGCGCTATCCGGCGACGGCAGCATCGCCGCCTCATCCGGGCTAATCGACGACGGCACGTTCGACATCTCTACAACCAATGCCGGCGCGTCAATCGCGACCTTGTCCGGCGGCGGAGTAGTGGCTCTGGGTACGCAAACCCTGACGCTGACCGACGCCCGCGGCACGTTCTCCGGCACGATCGGCGGCAGCGGCGGACTGACGGTCAGCGGCGGCATCGAGACCCTGAGCGGCACCAACACCTATACCGGCGGCACCACCATCTCCCAAGGCACGCTGTACCTCGGCGGGCAGGGGGAGGGTGCAACGCTCGGCACGCTCGGCAGCGGGCCGGTGCTCAACAACGCGGCGCTGGTGTTCACCGAACCGAGCACGGTCACGTTCAGCAACGTGATCAGCGGCACCGGCACGGTCACGCAGTCCGGCCCGGGCACCATCACCCTCAATGGCACCAACACCTATAACGGCCTCACCGAGGTCAGCGCCGGAATGCTGATCGTGGGCGATAGCGCCGGCAACGGCGCCAGCGTCGGCGGCAGCGTGCAGGTCGATACCGGCGCCACGCTGGCGGGCTACGGCAGCCTGGGCGTCGGCACGTCGGGAACCACGCTGACCAACAACGGCACCGTCATTCCGGGCGGCGCGTCCGGCAACGCGGTGGGCACGCTGACCGAGACGGGCAGTTACGTTCAGGGCAGCGGCGGCAACCTGCTGATCGCGGTGACGCCGACGCAGGCTTCGCAGCTTCGGGTCGGCGGCACCAGCTTGCTGGCCGGCACCGTCACCTTCGCCTATGCGCCCGGCACCTATGTGCCGATCACCTACACCGTGCTGGAGTCGACCGGCGCGATCACCGGCAGGTTCGGCACGGTGTCGGAACAGGGCTCCGTGCCCACCTCGCTGACCCGCACCGTGCAGTACGTCTCGGGGGCGGAAGATCCGCAGGTCAATCTGGTGTTGAGTTCGCCCGGCACGCCCCCCACGCCCACGGTCGTGGCGCCACTGGACGGGTCGCTGTTCTCCGAGCAGCTTGCCGCACGCACCGCATTCGCTGACGCGCGGGTGAACACGCTGCTGCTGGGTGGCATCGGCGACAACGACTGCACCGCGACCGCCATCACGTCGGTGCCCGGCCAGCCCGGAGCGCCGGCCACGGCGTCGGCCGGCATCGCCGCGCTGGGACGCGCGCTGTGCGGCGCCGGGGGCTGGATCCGTGCCGACGGCACGTTCCTGGGCGCGAACGGTTCCGCCACCACCCCCGGCTATCATGCCAGCACCGCAGGCTTCCTGGCCGGCATCGACCGACCGGTCGGCGACTTCGGGCTGCGGCTGGGTATCGCCGTCGGCTACGACCATGACTGGCTGCATGACGGCGCCGGCGGCAGCGGCACGGTGGATGTCGCGCGGTTCGGCGTCTACGCGATCCAGACCGCGGGGCGGCTGCTGCTCAACGGCGCGTTCCTCTACGGTCACGACTGGACCGCCACCACGCGGCCGACCGGCGTCGGCGCCGCCACCGCCCAGTACGGCGGCAACGAGGTCTCCGGCGGCCTGCAGGCCAGTCTGCCGCTGCCAGTGTCCGGCTTCACCATCACCCCGGTGGCGGGCTTCCGGTTCGCCTCGGTCGGTGCGGGATCGTTCGTGGAGAGCACCGGCGGACCGGTCGCCGGCTTCGGCGTATCGGGCGCCGGCACGACCCAGCTCAGCGCGATACCCTACGCGCGTGTCGTGCTGTCGAGCGACTTCGTCACCGCCTCGGGCATCGCCGTCTCGCCCTATGCCACGGTCGGCTACCAGTACCAGGCGGGCGATGCAGAGACGCCTGTGCTGCTGACCGCCGCCGACGGCACCACGTTCCGGGCCGGCTCGTCGAGCCTCGATCGCAGCGCGGCCTCGCTGGGCGTCGGACTTGCGGCGGGGCAGGGGAACTGGACGGTGTTCGCCGGCTACGGTGCGCTGGTGGCGGGCAACTGGACCGCGCAGCAGGTCACCGGCGGCGTGAAGATCATGTTCTAGGGCGCTGGCTCAGCCGGCCGCTCCCGGCAATCCGGCGTGCCTGGCAATGATCGATGCGGCGGAAGCAGTCGAGGCAGATGGGCTTGGATCGGCGTCGCGCTCGGCGAGGTATCGGTTGATCGCCGACTGCAACATCGACGATCGGGCGGGACTGCCACGCCGGATGCGCTTTCGGGGGCAGAAGACGCCGATGCGCCGACGGTCCGACAGCCACAGGCTGTTGGTGAATCCGGGGTATAACGGCCGGCCGATAACAATCCGGTAACGACACGATCCGAGTCTTCTCGGCGGTCCCTGCACCAGTCCACTGACGCCCGGGACGCCATCGCCAGCCCGATCACGCCCTGGGCTGGCCGGCCGTTGTCCGTCCGCCGGCGATCCTCGCGCCAGCCAGCCGGCAGCGCGTAGCGGATCAGCCAGGCGCGCCGACGTGATGTGAAGTTCGATCACGGCCCGGCGCGTCCGGGTGAAAAACGCCCCGGCGCCGTTTCCATGGACGCCGCGGCCGGAGCCCGCCCCGGATGGTGGATCCGCTGCATCTCGAAACGGGCCGGTAGGTCATTCCGGAACCCGACCGCATCGGCCACCGGCTCGGCGCCCTCTGCGACGCGCGAGGTGACGCAGCCCAGCGCGGCGGCCGCGCCTTGACACCGCTGCCCCGCCTCGACACGCCTGGCAGGGTGCGATCCGCGCGCTCGCGGATGACCACCACAGCCGGCCGCTTGCCGTCATGATTCTTGGCAAGGTGACCCTCCCGACAGTTCCCCTTTGCTACATAGTTCCGGTAAGGTGGGGGTGCCGCGGGAACCCGGTGGGGGCGTCGCGGCGACCAGGTGAGGGAGGGTGGCTCGATGCGTCATTGGCGGCTCGGCGGACTGGTTGGCGGACTGGCCCTGGGGCCGCTCGCGCCGCGACGGCGCCCCGTGGGGCGGCTCGCTCCGGGTCACCCCTTGGGGCGGCTCGCCCCGGCACTGCTCGCTCTTGGGCTACTCAGCAGTCTCGCCGGCTGCGCGCCGCCGCCGCCGCCGCCGCCCACGGTGGTCGCGCTGACCCTGGTGGCCACGTCCGACGTCAATGCGGCCCCGGGCGGGCCAGGCGCGCCGCTGGTGGTCCGCGTCTATCAGCTCAGCTCCGATGCCGCCTTCAGCGGCGCCGAGTTCTTCCAGTTGTTCCAGCAGGACGCAGCAACCCTGAAGACCGACCTGGTCAAGAAGGATGAGTACATCCTGGCGCCGGGACAGACCAAGACCGCCGCCCTGAACCCAATGAGCACGGTGACCGAGATCGGCATCTTCGCGGCCTATCGGAGTTTCCAGACCGTCACCTGGCGCGCGACGGTGGACGTCGCGCCGAACAAGACCACCACCATCAACGTGCAGGCCGGCGCCAAGGGGATCGTCGTCAAGACCGACCCGGCCGCGGCGCTGAAGCCCGGGTCCTGATCATGGGCTGGGAGAACAAGGTCGTCTGGACCGAGGGTCTGTTCCTCCAGCCGCAGCATCTGCAGCAGCACGACCGCTATTTCGAGCGGCTGGTGCGCGTCAGCACCGCCGCCTTGCGCCCGTTCAGTTGGGGCCTGACCGAGCTCGAGCTGGACTCGGACCTGCTGACCCTCGGCAAATTCGCCGTGCGCGGCGCGGCCGGCGTGCTGCCCGACGGCACGCCGTTCAGCGTACCCGACGACGTGGACCACCCGCGCCCGCTCGACATCGCGGAAACCGCGCGCAACAACATCGTCTACCTGCTGCTGCCGACCCGCCAGCCCAGCGGGACGGAGACCGCGCCGGCGGATCAGCAGGAGACGGTCGCCCGGTTCGCGGTCGGCGAGCACGAGGCGATCGACACCAACGCCGGCTATCAGGGATCGGCGACCGTGCCGATCGGCAAGCTGCGGCTGCGTTATGCGACCGAGGGCGAGGGGCGCGAGGGGCATGCCGCGATCGGCCTCACCCGCATTGCCGAAGTGCGCCCCGACAAAAGCCTGGTGTTGGACGATAACTATATCCCACCGCTGCTGCTGAGCAGCGCGTCAGCCACGCTGTCCGGCTTCGTGACCCAGTTGCAGGGGCTGCTGCACCATCGCGCCGAGGCGCTGGGCGGCCGGGTCTCGGAGACCGCCACGCGTGGCGCGGGCGAGATCTCCGACTATCTGATGCTGCAGCTCTGCAACCGGTACGAGCCGCTGCTGACGCATTTCACCGGCACGCTGGGCCAGTTGCATCCGGAGACGTTCTACCAGGCCGCCGTCTCGCTGGCCGGGGAGCTGGCGACGTTCACCGAGGCGCGCAAGCGCCCGGCGGCCTTCCCGACCTATAAGCATGACGATCTTCAGGCGACGTTTCGGCCGGTGATGGCGGCGCTGCGCCAGTCGCTGTCCGCCGTGCTGGAGCAGAACGCCGTGCAGATCCCGCTGCAGGAACGAAAATTCGGCATCCGGGTCGGCCCGATCAGCGATCGCACGCTGGTCGCCAGCGGCACCTGGGTGCTGGCGGTCAAGGCGCAGATGCCGGCCGAGGCACTGCGGCGCGGCTTTCCCAACCTGGTGAAGATCGGCCCGGTCGAGCAGATCCGCGAGCTGATCAACGTGGCCCTGCCCGGCGTCGCGGTACGTGCCCTGCCGGTGGCGCCGCGCCAGCTCCCGTACTACGCCGGCACCACGTATTTCGAATTGGACCGCAGCAGTCCGTACTGGGCGGCGCTCGGGCGCTCCGGCGGAATAGCGATCCACGTCACAGGTGATGTGCCCGGACTGGAGATAGAATGCTGGGCGATCAGGGGATGAGCGGGCGATGAGTGACGATCCCTTTGCCGAGCCGAACGACTCCGAAGCCACGATGATCCGCCCGCGGCCGGGCGGACGTGGCGCCGGCGCGGCCGCGCCACCGCCGTCCACCGCCCGGGCCCCGGTCGTCGTGCCAATCACCGGCTCCAACCGGCTGGTCGCCGCCGCGGCGCCGGTGCTCGGCGCGGCCATCCGGCTGACCGCGGACCGCGGCCGCAACCCCGACCCGGAGCGGCTGAAGCGCGGCATGGTCGAGGCGGTGCGCGAGTTCGAGAAGCAGGCACTGACGATCGGGCTCGACACCCAATCGCTGCGCGCCGCGCGCTACGCCCTGTGCGCCACCATCGACGACCTGGTGCTCAGCACCCCCTGGGGCAGCGCGAGTTCATGGACCGCGCAGAGCCTGACCAGCATCTTCCACAACGAGGTGTCCGGCGGCGAACGCTTCTTCGACATCCTCGACCAGATGCAGCGCGACCTTGGCCGGCATTCCGAGGTGGTGGAGCTGATGTATCTGTGCACCTCGCTCGGCTTCGAGGGCCGCTATCGCGTGATGCCGCGCGGCACCGCGGCGCTGACCGAGCTGCGCGACGGTGTGTATCGCACCATCCGCCAGCGGCGCGGCGACTTCGAGCACGATCTCTCGCCGCACTGGCGCGGCATCGTGACCGGCTACAAGCCGCTGGGCCAGCGCATCCCGATCTGGGTCCTCGCCGCCAGCACGCTGCTCGCCGCCTGCGTGATCTACGCGATCTTCAATTTCCTGCTCGCCGCGTCGTCCGATCTCGCCTTCGCCGAGCTGGCCGGACTGCCGCCGCATGGCGCGATCACCGTGCCGCACCCGGCGCTCGCCGCCCCGCCACCACCACCGCCGCCGCCGATGGCGGTCGCGGCCACTCAGACGACGATGAAGCTGCGCCAGTTCCTGGCGCCCGAGATCAAGCAGGGCCTCGTCGTGGTGCTGGAGGATGCCCAGTCGATCACCGTCCGGCTGACCAACCGCAACATGTTCGGCTCCGGTTCCGGCGAGCTGAATTCCAGCTACCCGCCGCTGATCGCGCGCATCGGCGAGGCGCTGAACGATGAGAAGGGCGGCGTTCTGGTCAACGGCTACACCGACAACCAGCCGATCCACACCGTGCAATTCCCGTCCAACTGGCAGCTTTCGCAGGCGCGCGCGGACGCGGTGGCGAAGGTGCTCGCCGCGCACACGTCCGACCCGAAGCGCGTGAAAGCGGTCGGCAAGGGCGACGCCGGCCCGATTGCCCCGAACACCACGCCCGAAGGACGACAGAGCAACCGCCGCACGGAGATCGTCGTGGTCAAGACCTCGGTGCAGCCATGAGGGGACTGCTCGCCAGGATCTACCGCAATCGCTGGTTCCGCACCGCCCTTGGTGCGCTCCTGCTGGCGGTCATCGTCTGGTTCTTCGGGCCGCTGCTCGGCGTTGGCTCGCTGCATCCGCTGGACAGCGAGCTGGTCCGCATCCTCGTCATCGTGGTGATTTTCGTCGGCTGGCTGATCGAGAACCTGCTCCACAAGCTGCGGGCCAACAAGCAGGAGAAGGAGCTGGTCGACGGCGTCGCCGCGCAGGTGAAGGACCCGAACGAGACCGCATCGGCCGAGGAGGTCGCGCTGCTGGCCGACCGGCTGAAGGAGGCGCTGGCGGCGCTCAAGAAGGCCAAGCTTGGTCGGCGCTCCGGCGGCTACCTGTACCAGCTTCCCTGGTACATGTTCATCGGACCGCCCGGGGCCGGCAAGACCACCGCGCTGGTCAATTGCGGGCTGAATTTTCCCCTCGCCGACAAGGATGGGCCCCAAGGGGATGGGCCCCGGGGGATCAGCGGCGTCGGCGGCACCCGCAACTGCGACTGGTGGTTCACCGATCAGGCGGTGCTGATCGATACCGCCGGACGCTATACCACGCAGGACAGCAACAGCGCGGTCGATGCCACGTCATGGCTCGGCTTCCTGCGCATGCTCAAGCAGCACCGGCGCCGCCAGCCGCTGAATGGCGTGCTGGTGGCAATCAGCCTGTCGGATCTCGCCAGCCTGAACGATGCCGAACGCCTGGCACACGCCACCGCGATCCGCCGGCGCATCCGCGAACTGCACGACGAACTGGGCGTGCGGATCCCGGTCTACGTGCTGTTCACCAAGGCCGACCTGATCGCCGGCTTCGTCGAGTTCTTCGAAACCCTGGGCAAGGAGGAGCGCGAACAGGTCTGGGGCGCCACCTTGCCGCTCGACGACGGCAAGAGCGAGGGCGGTTCCGTCGCCGCCTTCGGGACCGAGTTCGACCTGCTGCTGGACCGGCTGAACGACCGGATGCTGGAGCGGGTGCAACAGGAGACCGACATCCGCCGGCGGCGGCTGATCTGGGGCTTCCCGCAGCAGATCGCCAGCCTGCGCGGCGTCGCCGTCGACTTCCTCACCGAGATCTTCCGGCCCAGCCGGCTCGAGGCGCGCCCGCTGCTGCGCGGCGTTTATCTCACGTCAGGCACCCAGAACAGCACCCCGATCGATCGCCTGCTCGACGCGATGGCCGGCCAGTTCGGCTTGCAGCGCCAAGCCGTGGCGGCGTTCAGCGGCGCCGGGCGAAGCTATTTCCTCGCGCGGCTGGTGCGCGAGGTGGTCTTTGGCGAGGCTGGCCTGGTCAGCCGCGACCCCAAGGTCGAGCGGCGGCAGCGCTGGACGCATATCGCCGCATACTCCACCGCGGCGATCGTCCTGCTGGCGCTGACCGGCATCTGGACCGCGAGCTGGATCGGCAACCGCAGCATCATCGCCGAGGTGAATGACACCTCGGTGCGCTACAACACGCAATATGCCGAGGTGCTGAAGCGCGATCCGCAGGACGCCGATCCGCAGGTCACCCTGGCGGCACTCGACAGCCTGCGCAACATGCACGGCGGCTACGCCAACCGGACCAAGTCCGCGCCGCTGATGGTCACCTTCGGGCTCTACCAGGGCTACAAGCTCGGCGCCGCGGCGCAGGACAGCTACGACCGCGCGCTCAACGGCCTGCTGCTGCCGCGCCTGCTGGTGATGCTGGAAAACCAGATGCAGGCCAACCTCAACAAGCCGGAGGTTCTGTATGAAGCGCTCAAGGTCTATCTGATCCTGGGCCGGCAGGGGCCGATGGACGCGGGGCTGGTCGCGCAGTGGCTCTCGGTCGCCATCGCACTGCGCTATCCCGGCGAGGACGCGGCGCCGGTGCGCGACGCGCTCGACGAGAACGTGCAGGCGATGCTGGAATATCCGCTCGCCCAGGTGCCGTTGAACGGCCCACTGGTGGCGCAGGTGCGGGCCATCCTGACCCGCGAGCCGCTGGCCGACTATGTCTACAACCGGCTGCAGCGCAGCTCGCTGGTACAGGGGCTGCCGGTCTGGACGGTGGCCGACAATGCCGGTCCGGGCGGTGGGCGGGTGTTCGATCTGCGCGACGGCAAATCGCTCAACAGCGGGATGCCCGGCATCTTCACCTACGAGGGCTACCACACCATCTTCACGACGTTGCTGCCGAGCGTGACCAAGGATGCCACCGAGAACGACTGGGTGCTTGGACGCCAGCACGCCGGCGGCATCGCGGGATCGCTGGCCGAGATGGGCAAGCTGCGGCGCGACGTGCTCTCGCTGTATCTGGACGACTACACGCGGCGCTGGGATCTGCTGATCGCCAATATCGCGCTGAAGCCGTTTACCAGCCTGGCGCAGGGGCTGGATGAGCTGTTCGTGCTGTCGGCGCCGGATTCGCCGCTGCGCGACCTGCTGACGGCGATCGACGCCGAGACCCAGCTCAGCCGGCCGGCGGCAACTGACAAGGCGCTTGGCGCGGTCGCGGGGAAAGCGGGCGTGGTCGGCAAGCAGCTCGGCGGGTTTGGCAACTATCTGGCCCGCTCGGGTCTGTCCATGGAGCAGAACGAGGCGGTCAATATCCTCAGTTCCGCGGTCGGCACCGGCAGCGGCGCGGACGGCAAGCCGATCGATCCGGCGACGCGGGTGGATGCGCATTTCAAGTCGTTCCACGACTTCGTCACCGGCACCAAGGAGAAACCGGCGCAGCTCGAGGCGGTCATCGGCAATATCCAGCAGATCTACGCGGGAATGAGCCAGGCGGCCAACGCGCCCAGCCAGGGGACCGCGCTGCTCGCGCAGCTTGGCGCCGCCGGCGGTGCCGCAGGTGGCGGCGGTCCGGCGGCGCAACTTCAGGCGGCAGCGCAGGGGGCGCCGAAGCCGGTCGCCGACATGTTGCAGTCGGTCTCGCAGAGCAGCTCACAGGTGACCGCCAGCGGCGCGAGCGCGCAGCTTTCGGATGCGTGGAAATCGAAGGTCCTGCCGCTTTGCCAGGCGGCGTTCGACCGCTACCCGTTCGTCGCCGGCAGCACGCAGGACGTGCCGCTGGACGACTTCGTGCATCTGCTCGGGCCGGGCGGACTGATGGACCAGTTCTTCGATCAGAACCTGAAAGCGTTTGTCGACACCAGCAAGATGCCCTGGAAATGGCAGTCGCCCGACCACGCGAAGCTCGGCCTGTCCGATGGCGCGCTGACCGAATTCCAGCGCGCGAGCGAGATCCGCGACGCGCTGTTCCCCACCGGGGGCACCGCGGTCTCGGTCAAGTTCCAGTTGACGCCCACGCAGCTCGATCCCGCGCTGGCGCAGGTCAGCCTCGAGGCGGGCGGCGCGCGGCTGACCTACGCGCACGGCCCGACCGAGCCGACCGCGATGGTCTGGCCGGCCGGTACCGGCAACACCCAGGTGCGCTTCACCGCGACGCCCGCCAGCGGCGCGGCGACGGTGACCGAGGAGAACGGGCCGTGGGCGCTGCTGCGCCTGCTCGACGTCGCGAAGGTCACGCCGACCGGCCAGCCCGACAAGTTCCACGTGACGTTCACCACGCCATCCGGCAACGCTGTCTTCGACTTGAGCGCGGCCAGCGTGCGCAACCCGTTCAGCATGGCGGCGTTGCGCGCGTTCCGCTGTCCGGCGCAACTTTAGGGAAGCGAGAGAACCGTGTCAGACAGCAGCAGCGGAAGCCCCCCCCCGAGCTTTATCACCATCACCATCAGTCCGGATCCCGGCATCACGCTGAACTTGCACAGCCTGCACGCGACCGAGGAGCTGGGGCGGCCATTCCAGTACGACCTGTCGGTGGCCAGCGACAAGCCGACGCCCGACCTGAGCTCCTGGCTCGGCGCATCGTGCACGCTGACGATGACGCTGCCGGACAACAGCAGTCGATACTTCAATGGCATCATCGCGCGTGCCGTCTATGACGGGCTGCTGGGCGGCGCCTACCATTATCGCCTGGAGCTGCGCCCATGGATCTGGCTGCTGTCGCGCGTCCAGGACTGCTTCATCTTCCAGAACAAGACGGTGTTCGACATTATCGGCGCCATCTTCACCAACAACGGTTTCACCAATACGTCGGACAAGCGGCAGAACACGGCCGGCAGTGAGACCCTTGAGTTCTGTGTGCAATACAACGAGACCTCGTTGGACTTCGTCACGCGGCTGATGGAGAAATACGGGATCTACTATTATTTCACCCACACCGCCTCCGACCACACACTGGTGTTCTGCGACGACCCCAACTCGCACACCGCCCTGACGAATGCGATCCCATTCAGCTTCCAGCAGACGCAATACACCACCGTCGAGGATCACATCTGGCAATGGACGGCCGATCAGCGGCTGCAGCCGGGAGCGGCGACGTTCAACGACTATAACTTCACGACACCGTCGGCCAGCCTGCTGGCGAAGACGACGCAGTCGGCCAGCCACCCGTACAGCAGCCTCGAGGTCTACGAGTTTCCCGGTCCATACGCCGTCCTCAGTGTGGGTGAAGTAGGCGACGGCACCAAGATCCCCGATGTGCGGATGCAGCGCTTCACCCGGCAGGGGCTCACCCTGCAGGGCGTCAGCAACTCCCGCCTCATTTATGCCGGCTGCAAGTTCACGCTCTCCGGGTTCAGCGAAGATTCGCAGAACGTCGAATACCTGGTCATCGGCGCCACTCACACGCTGGGCGAGGCGGCCGGCGTGCCGGGCACCGACGCCGATATGGCCGACGCCTTCGTCTGCAACTTCCACGCGATCGTGGGCACCACGCCGTTCCAACTGGAGGAGATAACCCAAAGACCGTTGATGCACGGTCCGCAGACCGCCAAGGTGGTCGGTGCGTCAGGCGACGAGATCACCACCGACACCTACGGCCGCATCAAGGTGAAGTTCCCCTGGGATCGCAGCGCGGCGCAGGACGACACCGCATCCTGCTGGATTCGCGTGGCGCAGCTTTGGGCCGGGGCGAGCTGGGGCGGGATGTTCATCCCGCGCGTCGGCCAGGAGGTCGTCGTCGATTACCTGAACGGCAACCCGGACCGTCCGATCATCGTCGGCTGCGTCTACAACGCCACCAATATGCCGTCCGACGCGCTGCCCGACAACAAGACGCGCTCCAACATCCAGTCGAATTCGTCGACCGGTGGCGGCGGCTTCAACCAGTTGCGCTTCGAGGACAAGAAGGGATCCGAGGAGGTCTACTTCCAGGCGCAGTACGACTACAACAAGCTGGTCAAGCACAACGAGACCGTTACGGTCGACCAGGGCAACCGGTCGATCACCGTCAACACAGGTGACAACTCGCTCACCGTCTCGAAGGGCAACAACTCGGTCACCGTCTCGGCGAAGGACAATTCGCTCACCGTCTCGCAGGGCAACAACTCGACCACCGTCTCGCAGGGCAACAACTCGGTCACCGTCTCGCAGGGCAACGACAGCCTGACCGTTTCGGCCGGCAATCACTCGATCACCGTGTCGGCCGGATCCAGCACGGTCAGCGCCGGACAGTCGCTCACCCTCAAGGTGGGGTCGAACAGCATCAAGATCGACACGTCAGGCATCACCATCAGCGGCGCGATGATCAGCGCGAGCGCTGACGGCAACATGACGCTGAAGGGCGCCATGATCGCGATCAACTGACGTGGCAACTGACGTGGCAACTGACGTGGCAACCAAGGAAGGCGGCTGAGCACCGAATGGCAAGCGGGCAACTGGAAGACGACGGCGATTTCACCATACTGCTGAAGCGCGCGCCGCTGCCGCGCGTGGCGGCCGCGCCGGACGCCGTGCCCGAGGCCGTGCCGCCCGCCGTGCCCGAGGCCGTGCCACCCGGCGCGCCGCCGCCGCGTCCCGAGCCGTTGCCGCCAGTCGAGCCGCCGGTCCAGACGGCGCTGCGCGAACTGGCGCGCCGCGTACCGCGCCTCGCCGCGTTCATCGGCACCGATCCGCGGCGCTCGCTCGAAGCCATCGTCGCCGAAATCGATCGCCGGCTCGCCGCCCAGGTCAACCTGATCCTGCACGACCCGGAGTTCCAGCAGATCGAAGCCTCATGGCGCGGCCTGCAGTTCCTCGTCACCGGCACCGAAACCGGGCCGCTGCTGAAGATCAAGCTGCTCGACATCTCGAAGCGCGAGCTGCGCCGAACCTTGCGCAAATTCCACGGCACCGCCTGGGACCAGAGCCCGCTGTTCCGTCAGGTCTACGAGGAGGAGTACGGCCAGTTCGGTGGCGAACCCTATGGTGTGCTGATCGGCGACTACGAATTCGATCACCGGCCGGAGGACGTACAGTTGCTCAGCCAACTGGCGCAGATCGCGGCGGCCGCGCATACGCCGTTCATCGCCGCCGCGGCGCCGAGCGTCATGCAGATGGACACCTGGGCCGAGCTGGCCAATCCGCGCGATCTGACGCGGATCTTCCAGACGCCGGAATACACCGCCTGGCGCAGCCTGCGCGCCAGCGAGGACAGCCGCTATCTCGGCCTCTGCCTGCCGCGTTTCCTCGCCCGCCTGCCGTACGGCGCGCGGACCGACCCGACCGAAGGTTTCGCCTTCGAGGAGACCTGCGAGGGCCCGGACGGACGCCGCTATCTGTGGGCGAACGCCGCCTTTGCGATGGCCGCCAACCTGACCCGCGCCTTCAGCCTTTACGCGTGGTGCGTGCGGATCCGCGGCGTCGATACCGGCGGCGCCGTGGAAGGGCTGCCGGTGCTTACTTTCCCGACCGCCGACGGCGATGTCGACCGGCGCTGCTCGACCGAAATTGCGTTGAGCGAGCGGCGCGAGGCGGAACTGGCGCGCAACGGCTTCATCCCGCTGGTGCATCGCAAGGGCTCCGATCTGGCGGCCTTCATCGGCGTGCCGTCGCTGCAAACGCCGCAGGAATACGCCGACGTGGCAGCCACCATGAATGCCGCGATCTCCTCGCGCCTGCCCTATCTGTTCGCCTGCTGCCGTTTCGCGCACTATCTGAAGTGCATGGTGCGCGACAAGGTCGGCGGTTCGTTGAATCGCACCCAGTTGCAGGAGTGGCTGCGGCGCTGGCTCAGCCAATATGTCGACGGGATGCCCAACGACTCCGATGAGAACTATAAGGCCACGCATCCGCTGATCGAGGCCGGCGTGGCGCTGGAAACCATCGACGACAAGCCAGGCCAGTACACGGCGAAGTTCCACCTGCGCCCGCATTTTCAGATGGAAGGTCTGACCGCCTCGCTGCGCCTGGTGTCGCGGGTGCCGGCACAATGATCGCGGCGGCAGGACAGCTGACCCGCCGACACCTGAACCTGCAATAAGGAGGCGAGTATGGCAAACGCGAATGTCGATATAATTATGATGATCGCGGACAAAGGAACCGGCATCGCTGCCGAGGGGCTGTCGGAGATCGACACGAGCGATGCGTTCACCAAGGATTTCGTCGCGGGGAAATTCTTCGAGATCGAGGACTTCGGTTTGGGCATCGACCTGGACGACACCGATTCGTCCAGCAAGGGCAATTCCCAAACGCCGGGCGTGCAGCCGACGAAAGAGACCGAGGCAATGAAGGCCAAGGGGAAGTTCGCGAAGTGGACCCAGGGTCTCACCGTCTCGGCCGGACAGGGCGCGCTGTCGAATATGTTTCCGATTCAGATGGAACCATTCAGCTTCACCCGGCGGATCGACATGGCCTCGCCGCTGATGTTCCAGCGGTGCTTCCTGACCAAGCCGTTCGATACCG
Organism: Acetobacteraceae bacterium; assembly: GCA_003151425.1. Classification (GTDB taxonomy): domain Bacteria; phylum Pseudomonadota; class Alphaproteobacteria; order Acetobacterales; family Acetobacteraceae; genus Palsa-883. The sequence continues at coordinate 2,213 of PLXO01000224.1, read as the reverse complement.
CGGTGCTGGTGATGCGTAAGACGGGCGGCCGGGCGGCCGGCGCAAATAAAAACATCGCCAGCATCCCGTTCCTGCGCATCGAGTTCAAGCCGGTGCTGATCATTGCGATGGACTGGGATGCCGACGAAGTTGTCAAGGAGAAGTGCAAGTTCGTCTGCCGCGAAATCACGGTGCGGTACCGGCCGCAGAACCACGACGGCACGCTCGGCGACGCCGTCGAAACCCTGCCATTGACGTTGGTGAAGTCGAACTAGCGGCGGTTCCGGCAGTCGATCGATACCGAAGCTGGCGGCGTCCGTCACCGGAAGCTGGCGGCGTCCGTCACCGATCGAGGCTGGCCGGTGCGATGTCGCCGGACGGACGCGGCTGGCGTGACCGCCGGTTCCGAATCACGCCGCCAGCGCGCGAGCAAGCTTCGCGGCGTCGCAGCCCGAGGCGCAGGGCGACGGCAGCACCGCGGTGATGCCGAGGGCTGCGTGCAGCTGGGCCACGAAGGCGCAGGTCGGAAGTCCGATCTGAACCGCCAGGTTCATCGACGGGACCTGCCAGTTCAGCGACGCCATCGCGTGCATCTGCATCGATGCCTGCACCACCGCGCTGGTCGCCAGGCTCGTCGGGACGACCGGCAGCTTCGGCAGCAGTGACAGCAGCAGCGCGAGCAGGTTGGGGAGCGTGGCGCTGAGGCCGAACCGCGCCGACAGCGTCGGCAGCAATGCGGCAAGCCGAGCCTGCACGCGCAACTGGATCGCGGGAAAGCCCAGCGACAACGGGCTGACCCCCAGGCTCAGTTGCAGCGACGCCACCGCCGAGAGCGCCGCGGTGAGGCTCGCCATGAATTGCGGGGCCACGAGCGCGGGCAGCGACAGCCTGGCCATCACCCGCAGCGCCGCGGCGAGCTCGGCGGTTGCCGACATGCTGACGTTGAGCTGCGCCGTGGCGGCGATCATCGGAGCCAGCAAGCGCAGCAGGGCAAGGAAGCCGCCCCAGCGTGGCATCGGAATGCCGCCCGGTACCGTCAGCGACAGCATCATGCTCGCCGATGGCGGCAGCAGCCCGAGTGACAGCGCGAGGGTAATCTGGTCGATCGCCGCATTCAGCCGGGCCAGTTGCAGCCACCCCAGCGGATTGAAGCTGAGATTGGCCATCAGCGACAGCCTTGCGTTCATGGTCGCGACGATCCGGGCGAGGGCCATGGCCTGGCCCGGAATCAGCAGGTCGATGCCGAATTGCGCGAGCACCTGCGCCCGCAGCGATGCCATCGCCGAGATCGTCGCCACCGCCTGCATGCTGAGCTGTAGTTGCGGCAATTGCAGCGACAGCCAGGCCGGGTCCGGCAGCCAGGGCTCCGCGGGCAACGCGGCGGCGTTGAGGTAGGCCGACAGGCCGAGCGCGACATTCGCGCCGGGCAGCGCGAGCGAAGCCGAGATATCGAGGCTGGGCAACGACAACGATCCCAGGGAACTATGGCAGAAGCAGCCCATCAGCATCTCCTTGTCGGCGTAGTATACAGGCGGCCGCGACGCGCGTCGCGCAACCCATCTGTGGTGTTGGCAACGATGTTAGAGCAAGGTCCGGCTGACTGGAATTGGGACTGTTGCCTGGCAAAAATCGGCGAGCGTCGGCACCGACGCGGATGACCGTCGCCAAGGCCCCGAACGCCACAGGGTGTCGCGCGACCATGATCGATGCCGGCCCCACGCGACCTCGCTGGGCCGGGCAAAGGTAAGATCACAACCACGTGAAATCACGAACCTCTGTTGCGATCAAGCTCCAATTCCGGGCGATGCTATCGGAGACGCCCTTGCCGTCATCGTGCCAGTCTGTTCGGATCGAGCAACTTCGCGGCGTCCGGTGGCGCGTCGAGGCAGACCAGGGACGAAGGCCCCAACAACAACCAGGAGATTCGATCATGGCCGACAACGCCGTTACGCTGGAAGATCTGCAAAAGGTTTATAAGCGTCTTGAGGCCTTGGAGAGTGGCCTCAAGGAAGTTGTCCGTCTGCAGAAGATCCAGGACGATTACGACAAGGACATGAACAAGACTATCGTGGACAACACCAAGTCGGGACGTGACGACATGAAGAAACTGGAGGGGAGGGTGACCGATCTGGAAAAGAAAATGAAGAAATAGCGCGGACGGTAGCGCCTGGGCAGCAATTCTAGTTTTGGTCGCGCGGTACGGCCTTTCAACGTCATGTGTGGATGGCCCCCGA
>PLXO01000156.1 GCA_003151425.1 Acetobacteraceae bacterium | reverse complement strand
GGAGCCCTGACCTTGCTTCGTTCACCCGAACTTCAGCCCTGCGTGCGGCGGCCCGCCACCGGCAATTTCTGCGGCTTGACCGGCCGACCCGGCCCCCACACCCGGCTATAGTAGCTGTCAGCAAGCTGCAAAGCGGCAATCGGATTGTGCCCCAACACCCGATCCTTCGCGACGAGCACGGTGCTAATGCCCTTGGCATATTTGAAGAACAGGCTGTCATGGCCGATGCACAGGCCCATCACCACATTGAACTCGCAGCCGTGCGCGTTCAGCATCTCGGCCTGGGCAACGGGATTGCACATCGCCTCGAAATTGCCCGGGCGGATTTTTTCGTGTTCCTGGACGCCAAGCGCTTCCTTGGGGATGCTGCCGTTCTTGCAGGCGATCGAAACGACCTCGAATCCATGGCTCTCCAGGATGCCGGACAGCACGTAGGCGTGCTCGACGAAGCTGATGCAGTTGGCGATGCCGATCTTGCGGTAGCCCATGCGTTTGGCGAACTGCACGATCTCCTCGACGCGGGTCCACTTGCAGTAGCCCTCCGATTCCACCAGCGCGGCCGCGTGGGCGACTTTCCGTGTCTCCGGGTCCTCGTACAGCGCACGGGCGGCGGTCTGCGTGTCGGGGTCCACCTTGCTGGGGCAGAATCCCGGGCCGCTTCTGTCGGCCTCGCCGACGCGGCAGGCGCGCACGTTGGACGGGCAATAGGCGCAGGCCGGATCGACATAGGTCATCGGGCGGGTGTTCCTCCCCTCCTGCATGGAACAGGGCATGTTGGCAGTCCCACGGTCGCCGAGCATTGATCCAGGTCAAAAACCGGTGAGCGAGGCAGAGTTTGCTGTTGCCTGACGGATCGGCAGCCGCACGGCGTTCAAGCGGAGCGATGCAGCCCCACAACCAACCGATCGCATCGGCGGTTCCAGTCACGAAGAGCGCGGTCCAGCACCGTACATCGAACCGCCGCCGGCAAGAAACATCAGGCGCGGAGGAAATAGGCATCTACGCCGCCCCACCACGAAGCAACAACGCCGTCACGCTGGCCGCGCGCCCGGCCGTTCCCCGGCCGCCAGCCGCGCATCGATGGCCGCTACGACCGCCGGTAGCTCGGCAATACTATCGATCACGAAATCCGCGCCCGCCGCGGTCAACACCGCCCCGGCCCGCGCGCGATGTGCAGCTCGTTCCGCCTCCGACAATCCTGCCAGCTCCTCCGCCGACAACCCCACCTCGTTCCCCGTCAGCGTCACCCCCACCGTCCAGGTACCCGCCGCCAAGCCCTCGCCGATCCCGGGTGCCGTGTCATCCGCCTTCACCACCGTCGCCGCCGGCCACACGCCCAGCATCGCCATCGCGTACCACATCATCAGCGGACTCGGCCGCCCGGCAGGCAAATCTCCAGCGCACACCGTCAACGCCGGCGCATAGCCCGCCGCCGCCGCGAGCGGCGCCAGCTCCTGCATGATCGTCCGCGTGTACCCCGTCGTCGCACCGATCCGCAGGCCCCGCGCGCGCAGCGCCGCGATCGCCTCGACCGCCCCCGGAATAAGATCGGCGTGATCGCGCACCGCCGCCACGTTCATCGGCTCAAACACCCGGAAGATCGCGTCCACATCGGCCTCGTTGAAATCCCGCCCGTGCTTCGCCCGCCACGTCGCCGCGACTGCCGGCGCCTGACCAACCGCGCGGATGTGGTCCCACTTCGCCATCCCCATCGGCCCACGCGCATCCGCGATGCTGATCGCCACACCGAATTCGCCGAACGCGCGGACGAATGCCCCCATCGGCGCGCGGCTGCCATGATCCACCACGGTGCCAGCCCAGTCCAAAATCGCAGCTTGAAGCTTCATCGTTCCCTCGTATGCGTTGGCGCCGGCAGTCCAAGCAGATCGGCGATCGTTTCTTCCGCGATGGCGAACCCGGTGGAGGCGCCCGTGCCGCTTGTCACCATCACCAGCCGCGCCCCCGGCATCGGCGTCTCGTGGAACGCCACATCCGGGCCGGACGGATAGACGCCGACCCAACGCTCGATCACTTCCGGGGCCGGAATGTCCAGCACGGCACGCAGCTCCGCCAGCATCCGGTCGTCCACGTCACGTGGCTGGAACGGATCCGGCGAGTCCGCATAATGATGACTGTCCCCCACCACCAGCGATCCATCCGCACTCTGCACCGCGATCAGGTGGATGCCGTCCGCCAGCCACGCCGCCTGCTCTGCCTCCAGCCGCGCCCGCAGCGCCGGCAACGATGCACAGCCGGCATAACCCAGATACCGCACCAGGCCCAGATCGCTCATCACCGGCGCCGGCAATTTCCAGCCGGGCGCCGCGACACGCAGCATATGCAGCTTGCACAGGGTGATCTGCCGCCGCGCCGTGATCTCCGGAAACAGCGTGACCAGATCAGACCCCGGGCAAACCACGATATGCGGCGCACCGAACCGCCCCGCCGAGGTCTCCACCACGCCGGGCCCGACCGCGTGAACCGCCACACGCGGCACCAGCGTCACACCGCGCGCCTGCGTCAGCCACGCGGTCAGCAACGGAATAGCCGTGCGGCTTTCCACCCGAAGCTCATGCGGGCTTTGTAACGCGCCAAGAACGTCCCCATGCACCGGATGGCCGATCGCATTCCCTCGCAGCACCTGGCATCCTTCACCCATCGGTCCCGCGGCGAGCTCCTCCAGGCAGCGCAGCGCCTCCGGCCGTCGCGCGCACATCAGCAGCCCGCGCTGCACCACCTCGATCCCCGCCGCTTGCGCCACCTCCGCCCACACGTCGCGAGACCGCATCGATCGCCGCCAGGTGATCCCCGCCTGCTGCCCCGTTACCGTAATGAACCCGAAATTGCGCACCGAGGCGCCGATCGCCCGCGCCTCCCGCTCCAGCACGCCGACGCGCAACCCTCGCCGTGCCGCGGCCAGCGCGTGCGCCAGACCGATGATGCCGGCGCCGACGACCAGACAATCGAACTCGCGTTCCATGCCCCAATCCCAGCACAGGACCATATGGCCGAAAAGTGCAGCGCTTTCCGCCATGCCAAAACGGCGGAAAGCGCTGCCCCCGGATCAAGCATGCCCCCGGGCACTTGACCCGGAGGTCCGGCGGCATGGCTTTTCCGCCCCACGCGCATGCAATAAGAATGCGCCATGTCCACACACCTGCCCGCCGTCAGCCTGGTCGCGGTGTCGTCGCGCCGCCGCCGCACCATCGAGCTCGCGCAGGAGATCGAGCGCCGCGGCTTCGCCGGCATCTGGGCCCCCAGCATGTTCGGCAACATGTCGCTGTGCGAGGCACTGGCCTGGAACACCACGCACATCCCATTCGGCACCGCGATCGCGCCGATCTACCAGCGCAGCGTGCTCGACTTCGCGCAGAGTGCCGCTTTCCTGCACGAGGTCTCCGGCGGCCGCTTCCATCTCGGCATCGGCATCGCCCACGCGCCATCCTACATCCGGCTCGGCGTCACCCCCGGCAAACCGCTGTCCGACACACGCAATTTCGTGGACAGACTGCGCGCCGAGACGGACCTTGGCGCCATGCCGCCGGTAATCCTCGCCGCGCTGCGCACGCGCATGGTGGCGCTGGCCGGCGAGATCGGTCAGGGCGTCGTCTTCGCCAACGCCGCGCGGTCGCACATGGCCGTTTCTCTCGCCGCGCTGCCCGAGGCGAAACGAAACGCCACCGATTTCTTCATCGGCAACATGCTGCCCACTTGCATCGCCGACGACATCGACGCGGCGAAGGCCGTGCTGCGCCGCGCCCTGACCTCCTACGCATTCCGCCCGAACTATCGAAACTACTGGAAGGAGGCCGGCTACGTCGAGGAAATGGCCGCGATCGAGCACGCCATCGACGCAGGCCACAACGACGACGTGCCGAAATACCTGACCGACCGCTGGTTGGCCGATTGCGCCCTGTTCGGGCCGCCCAACAGGATCCGCGACGGCATCGAGGCGTGGCGCGCAGCCGGCGTCCACACGCCGATCATCGTGCCGTCGTCCACCGCGGGCAACCAGCTCAAGGCGTTCGAGGAAATCTTCGCCACCTTCGCCACCTGACCCCGGTGCGGCGCGCTCACGCGTCACTTCCGTGCAATTCCATTCCCAATGCGTCATGGCCGAGGCAGGCTCTCCCCCTCCCCCAACCTTGGTCCGTTCCGCGGCCCAAGTCCTCAAGGGGAGGGGGAGACCATTACGTCCGCGCCGGCTTGACGGCACCGGCCTCAGCGACCGCATGTACGCGCGATGGACTCCTCCCGGACCCTGCTGACCGCGCGTCTCTGTCTCACCCCGGTGGGGGGTGCGGACCTGGCCGACCTGCGGGCGCTGAAGGCCGATCCGCGCGTGTTTGCGGTGATGCTGGGCGGGGTGCGCTCCTGGGTGGAGACGGCGGACGAACTGGCCGAGGACGTGAGGTTCTGGGGCGCCCACGGTTACGGCATCTGGGCGGTGCGCGAACGGGCAGGCGGCGGCTTTCTGGGGATTACCGGACTGAAGGACCGACCGGACGGGCGCGGCGTCGCACTGCGCTTCGCGCTTTGGCCGGAGGCGCAGGGCCGCGGGCTGGCGCGCGAGGCAGCGTTCGCCGCGCTGCGCCATGGCCACGAACAGGCGCGGTTGGCGCGCATCATCGCGGTGGCGCGGACCGGCAACTTCGCCTCCCGCACCGTGCTGGGCGGCATCGGCATGACCGAGTGCGACAGCTTCACCCAAAGCGGCTTCGCGATGGTGGTCTACGAGAGCCGGCGCGAAACCCGGCCAGGGCACACGACATGGTCCGGCCGCGAGACCCTGTCCGGACTCGATACGGGGCCGATCAACCGTTCTGGGTGACCTGCTGGCGGATCGCACCGAGCAGCGAGTCGACGTTGTTGCCGTGCTGGCTGAGGAAGGAAGCATAGTCGTCGCGCTGGGTCAGCCGCAGCGACGTGCCCTCGGCGATGACGTCGATGATCTTCGGATCGGCTGTCGCGTTGGCCACCACCCATTGGATGTTGGTGGCCGGGTTGTTCGGCCGAGCAACGACCGTGGATACTATTTCGCCTTCGTCACGATCCTGCGCCGCGCCGACGGTGAAGCGGACCCCCCTGTACTCGCCGAGCTTGAGCGAGATGTTCGTCACCAGCATGTTGCGGAACAGCCCGAGATATTGCTGCTGCTGCGCCGGCGTCGCGGTGCGCCAGAAGCGGCCGAGGCAGAAGCGTGCCACGGCGTTCACGTCGATGTCGGCATCGATGATGCCGCCGACCACCTGGCGCCGCTGCTCGATCGACCCGGCGGCGTTGATCGCCGCGACCAGCTTTTCCCCGGTCGCCTTGATGAAGGACGTGGCGCGATCCCCCCCGGCCGAGGCCCAGGCTCGCCGCGAGAAAACCGCCGGCAGCGCGAAGGCCGCCGGCAGGGCCGCGATCAGCGATATGAATTTGCGTCGGTTCAGCATGTGGCCTCTCATGCGCGATCAGTTCTTCGCAGCCACGGCCTGCTGTGCCGCCTGCCCTGCCGCCGCGGCCTGCTGTGCCGCCGCCTGCTTTGCCGCCGCCTGCTGTGCCGCCGCCTGCTGTGCCGCCGCCTGCTGTGCCGCCGCCTGTTGCGGAAACCAGATCGGGATGGTGGCGCGGTTGTCGGTGCGCGCCTGCTCGATCTGGGCCCGGCGGTGCTGGCGATACAGGCTGCGGAAGGTCGCGTAGGGATCGAGCGCGGTCTTCTTGATCGAATCGATCGGGTCGAGCACGCGCTCGCGCTGGTCGACGATGTTGAAGCCCCAGCGCGTCCAGTTGAGCACGGTGACCACGGTGCCCTGGCCGACCCAGGTGAACGGATCACCGACGACGTCCACCCCGTGGCCAACGGCGTCGCGCGGATTGGTCGGCCCGAGCACCGGCAGGTAAAGGAACGGCCCCTCCGGCACGCCCCACAGCGCCAGCGTCATGCCGAAATCGTTGTCGTGGTCGGGATAGCCAACGGTCTTGGCAACGTCGAACAGGCCGGCCACGCCGACCGTCGTGTTGATCAGGAACCGCATCGAGGTGTCGCCGGCGTGGCGCGGCTTCGCCTCCAGGATGTCGTTGCCGAGCTCGACCGGCGTGCCGAGATTGGACAGCACGTTGTGGATGCCGTTGCGCACCGGCTCCGGAAACACGTTGCGGTAGGCGATCGCGAGCGGGCGCAGGATGACCGTGTCGAGTCCGTTGTTGATCGCGTACAACACGCGGTTGGTCGGCTCCAGCGGGTCGTTGGCTTCGTTGAAGTCGGCCACGGCGTCCGCATCGCTGGCGGGCGGCGGGGTGGCACAGCCGAGCAGCGGACCGAGCAGCAGCAGCGCGGCTGCCAGTGCCAGGCGGGGATGGAGGGCGGGCGACATCGTGCTCCTTGTCATGGCAGCGCGGGGTAGGGCGGCGCGGGTGGCATTGCTGGCGGGCACGAAGGCGGAGCGTGGGAGATGGCCACCGACATGCCGAATTGAAACAGAGGCGTGGTAAGTCTTTCGTGAACCGTTTCTAGCATGCGGCGAGCCGCCTGCAACGTGGCATCCTTCACTGCCGGGGGGATCGCATTTGGCACACGACTGGCGCGTCGCCCTTTTTTTACCTCTCCCGCCGGCGGGAGAGGTAGGATCGCACAGCGATCCGGGTGAGGGTCTGCCCCCGCACCGACCGCTCCGCCTCCCCACCGGGACAAGCGCCCGGTGGCAGGCTCTGCAAGCGGTTTGGCCACGCTCCGCCAGCCAGCAAGACCCACCGCGGAGCGCGCGGAGAAGCATCGTCACCCACCACCCGCCACTCCATCCCGCCGGACCACATCCGCGACGCCCCCCGCCCGAGGGATGCAACGCGCGCGCAGCCGCTCGGCAACCTCCGCCATGCGCCGCACGGCTTCCGCCATCCCCGGCCGCCAGTCCTGCCCTGCCGGCGCCGCTGCGTGGATCGCCATCTGGGCCGTCAGCCGCCGCCCCGCTCGATCGGCGCTGTCAGCCAGTGCGACGCCGGCTCGTCGCCGACGGCGCAGCTCAGCCACCCGCCGGAGCTTCCACCCACACGACCGCACGGCGCCATCACCGGGGCGTAGCTCCGTGGCAGGCGCGGCCTTGGGGTCTCGGCCACCGCCCTTGCAACCCGTCAGGGCCGGACAACCCATCATGGCCGGACTTGTTCCGGCCATCCGTCGCGGCACCGCAGCATCCTCCAGGCCACCGGCGCCAGCACCGGGACACGGGCCCGGTGGCCGGCCCGGCATGGCATCGCGTTCGCGTTTTGCGGACCGTGCCCCTTGGCCGAGGCTCCCGCCCTGCTGGAGGCCGGGCACCGACCCCACCCCGCCATCCGCCCCGCCCGCCCGCACCGTCTCACCACCGGGACCAGCGCCCGGTGGCAGGCTCGGCATTTCATTGTGTTCGCGTTCGGCGGACCCTGCCC